>DDCS01000168.1 GCA_002335345.1 Flavobacteriaceae bacterium UBA2000
GCATAACTGTAGGCAATGCCCAAAGAGATGACAAAAACAGGCCAAAAGCGCAGCAGCTTGATCAAAAAGCCGCGCACATCAAAAATGGCATTTAGATCATTCATTTTAGCACGATAAGCAGTTGGTTTTTGAGCATTCATAGGTCGAACTCCTTAACGTGTTAAAAGTAAAGTTACCGCACCAATCGCGGTGAATACACTTAAAATAGTCGTAAACGTTTGCGAACCGACAGTCCCAAATCCCCAAGCTTTCTGCGGCAAGGGGTTTACAATGATGAGATCATTGGGCTGGATATAATAATACGGTGAATTCATGGCGTCTAGCTGGGTCAAGTCGACACGATGTATTTTTTGACCCAAAGGATACTGGCGAATTATCCGAATATCGGTTCGGTCACCGGTCACCGGAATATCACCACTGGCAGCAATAGCCTCAATTAGTGTGACTTGATCGCGGTAAATGATTTGTGATCCTGGACTTCCGACTTCGCCCGTGATAATAAATCGAATCCCAGGCATTTTTACCGTGACAAACAGATTCGACTCTTCTTTGAATAAATCTTGCAGCAGGCGCTGCTCTAAATCTTCTCGAACTTCTTCCAAAGTCTTTCCGAGGACAGGCAATTCACCAATGACTGGAATGCGAATATTACCATGAATATCTACCACGAAACCATTAAAATAAAGGTCTCCCTCCTCGGTGGCATTCAATACCTCATTAGACGTTGGGTTAAAAAAACCGATTTGCTCCTGGTCCAAAGCCTTGATCCGAATACTGAGCAGATCATTAATCTGCAGCCTGTAGGGCGGTATACTGGGAGTCAATGCCACCAAATCCTCACTCTTTTGCGCTTCATTTTCTTGAAGATAAGTCAGGCGCTTAATAGGCACGCAAGAACCCATAAATAAAGTAAGTAAAGCCAATAGATATAATGCGTTTTTGGGCATAGCCATGGGGTTGTTTGCACAAATATAACCTAAGGCATTTAAAAACAAAATGCTTTTGCTCGCGAACTCTAATATTTGCCTTTATTTTGTAAGGGATCCGTTTGCTCCTTAGCACAATGGCCGCATTAGCATCATGATCAAATTAGACACTTTTCGATACGCTCTTTCAAGCTATTCAAAATTTCTTTGGCGCTCTACCAATGCCCATGGAATCCATTCACCCTTTGTCTATGACCTGGTCACTAAATGCTTTTATGACCAAAAAAAGTATCCTCAATATGCCATACTTCACACAATCCGGAAGGAACTAGGCCGCTCAAACCACATCATTCAAGTCCTTGATTTTGGCGCTGGCTCTAGAGCGCCAGGTTTACAAAAAAGTCAAACCCGCCGCGTAAAGAAGATGCTCAGTAGCGCAGCGACCTCTGCAAAAAGACAGCGGTTGTTCGTGCGCTTGGTCCAATATTTTGAGCCCGAGAATATATTGGAGCTGGGCACCCATCTCGGTATGGGAACCTTAGCCATTAAACTCGGAATTCCAGAGGCCGAAATAACCAGTGTCGAAGGCTGCCAGAATACTTTTGAATTCACAAAAAATAATATAGAACGTTGGCTGAGTAAAACAATGCCGGCGGATAAACCCCTCAAATCAGGCCAAATAAAACTCGTGAACAGCTCATTTGCTGAATACTTTGAAAAGCGAAGCAAAGACAGGGATGCTCAGCAGAAAATATCATCCCAAAAATTCGACCTGATTTACCTTGATGGGCATCACAATGGCCCAGCAACTCTGGATTATTTTGAGCAAATAAAGCGTCAAGTTCACAAGGATTCACTGGTGATCATCGACGACATTCACTGGTCTCAATCCATGACGGCGGCATGGAATAAAATAATAAAAGACCCCCAGGTCACGGTAAGTATCGATACTTACTTTTGGGGCCTCATCTTTTTTCGCAAAGAACAGGCTAAGGAGCACTTTGTGGTGCGCGTCTAAATAAAATAAGTAACTTTATCACTCAAAAAAAAATACATGAGCAGTGTCATAAAAATACGCTCGATCACCCGCGATTTTCCGCTGGGTCAAGAGATTGTTAAAGTATTGAAAGGTATAGATTTAGACATCCAAAAGGGTGAGTATGTGGCTTTAATGGGGCCTTCTGGGTCAGGCAAATCGACCTTAATGAATTTACTGGGTTGCCTAGACACCCCAACCTCTGGCTATTACGAGCTTAATGGGGTCGATGTAAGCAGCATGAGCGATGATGCGCTTGCAGAAATTCGAAATAAAGAAATAGGATTTGTTTTCCAAACCTTTAATCTTTTACCACGAACCACTGCATTAGATAATGTCGCGCTCCCCATGGTTTATGCCGGGGCACCCAAATCTAAGCGCCACAAAAGAGCCAGTGAAGTTTTGGCAGATGTGGGCTTATCCGATAGAATGGATCACAAGCCTAATCAGCTCTCAGGAGGCCAAAGACAACGCGTTGCTGTAGGCCGCGCCCTAGTAAACAAACCCTCCATAATATTAGCAGACGAACCCACAGGGAATCTCGATTCGAAAACCTCATTGGAAATCATGCAGCTCTTCGATGACATCCACAAAGCAGGCAATACAGTTATTTTGGTGACCCATGAAGAGGACATTGCCGCCCATGCCCAGCGCATAATCCGGCTTAGAGATGGAATAATCGAAAGCGACACTAAAACAAAATAACCCATGCTCCCCTGGACTTTAATTGCGTTTTTACTTTTGGTCGTGGTGGTTTGGAATAACTTTCGGGTGCAAAAAACAAGACGCAAGCGCAATCAGCGTAATTTTCGCAATGGCCTGCGCCAAAAACGTCAAAATAAAAACTAGCTCATGAAAATCTATACTAAAACAGGAGACCAAGGCAATACGTCACTTTTTGACGGGGCGCGTGTCCCAAAACACCATCAACGCATTGAAGCCTACGGAACACTGGATGAGCTTAACGCCTATATTGGACTGTTAATGAGTCAAGGCATTGCTCAGGAATACAAAAAACAGCTCGGCGCCATCCAAAACGAACTCTTTGTCCTAGGCGCTCAGCTCGCGAACCCGCAGGACGATTCCACGACAAAATCGCGTAAAACCCCCGCAATCGGTCCGCACCACATCACCGCCCTTGAAACCGCCATCGATCAGATGAACGAGGCCCTACCCGCGATGACTCATTTTATATTACCCGGCGGCCACAGTATTGTGTCATATTGTCACATTGCCCGAACCATCTGCCGGCGCGGCGAACGCCGCGCCACACTTTTGGCCGAAAACCACAGCGTTCCGCCCCTTGTGATCCAATACCTCAACCGCCTTTCTGACTACCTTTTTGTCTTGGCACGAAAGTTGACTTTGGACTTGGGTATTGAAGAAGTAAAATGGGTGCCTGAACGCTAAAAGACTATTGAGCCAAAGCCCCTCATAAAATCTGAGAAAACTGCAGCATATAGCCCATAAAAGGGATAACTGCTGACGATATTACTCAAATTAAAATACTGAATTTCAACACATTGCGATTGTTCTTTTAAATTATGATGAATTAAATATCTTTTTACTTGACTTTCTGCAGTAAAAATTTATTTTTGCAAAAACTAAACGGAATTCTGTTATGTACTGGACATTAGAATTAGCATCCTATTTAAGTGATGCGCCTTGGCCGGCAACCAAAGACGAATTGATTGATTATGCGATAAGAACAGGAGCTCCTCTTGAGGTTGTAGAAAACCTTCAGTCTATCGAAGATGAGGGCGATTCTTATGACTCAATCGAAGAGATCTGGCCAGATTATCCCACGGATGATGATTATCTGTGGAACGAAGATGAATATTAAACAACAGTTTCATTACTGTATAAAGTCTCAGGCCTGTGTGTTTTGAGACTTTTTTTTTACCTTAACCAAAGCCAATTAAATGGCCTAAACCCTTTGAATTTGTGGGTTTTTGTCGTTTTTTTGTGGCGCTAAGTACTTGAGTTATAAATTCCAAGCCCTTAGGCCGAAATCCAACGATAATGGGAATATTAGACAGTGTTTTAAAAATATTTGTAGGGGATAAATCAAAACAAGATTTAGGGCAAATTCAGCCCTTGGTCGAACAAATCAAAAAATTTGAGGCCAGTACCGCCGCCCTTACGCTTGATGAATTACGCGCTAAATCGGATGCTTTTCGTCAGCGCATTAAGGACGATCAAAAGGAAATTGAGAAAAAAATACAGGAACTGCACAAGGCCATCGAAGCAGAACCAGATATTGACAAAAAGGAAGATCTTTATAATGAAATAGATCGCCTTAAGGACGAGCGCTACGGCATCGAAAAAACAACTCTAGACGAGATTTTACCTGAGGCTTTTGCGGTGATTAAAGAAACTGCAAGGCGCTTTAAAGAAAATGAGGTTCTTGAAGTAACCGCAACGGCCAAGGACCGTGAATTCTCGGCCACCAAAAACTACATTACCCTGATTGGTGA
>DDCS01000086.1 GCA_002335345.1 Flavobacteriaceae bacterium UBA2000
TCACCTCTAAATTATCGCGAAAAACTCCCTCTTGATCATCGATAAAAAATGGGGTAATCATGGTGATAATCGCCGCGAAAACCCAATGGGTTCCAGTACCCCAGCTCTGCCCATAAGAGCGCACCCGATTGGGAAATATCTCAGAAATAAATACCCATATAACGGCGCCTTGGCCGATGGCATGGGCTGCAACAAACAGACAGATAAACGTCAACAATAAAGTTGAACTTAAGGCATACTGAAAACATACCCCAACCATCACAAGACTCAAGATATAACCTACAGATCCTATTATGATCAATTGACGACGACCGAGTCGATCAATTAATCGAACCCCGATAAGGGTAAATATCAAATTGACAATGCCGATGGCAATAGAATTAAAAAGCGAATCGCTTCCTCCTAACCCGGCTTGCTCCAATATTTGTGGGGCGTAATAAAGAACAAAATTTATTCCTGAAAGCTGATTAAAAAAGGCGATCAGAAAACCCAAATAAAGTACTTTTTTATATTTTTTCTGGAACAAGCGATCCTGTCCGCTCGATTCTTGGCGGTCTAATTTAATCTCCGCCAAATGTCTTTTGGCCTCATCGACTTTTTGATAAATGAGGGTCAAAATAGACAAAGCTTCTTGCTCATCACCCTTTTGCAACACCAACCATCTTGGGCTGTGCGGCACTTTTAATACCATTAGTGTATAGGCCAAAGCAGGAATGGCCTCGACGCCAAGCATCCAGCGCCAATCATTGGCCCCATCAAAACCCTTAAGCGCCCAATTCGATATAAACGCCACCAAAATTCCAAAGACTAAGCAAAATTGATACAGTCCTCCTAATTGACCCCTTTTATCAGAAGAGGTGATTTCAGAAATATAAATAGGGGCCGCCACTGAGGAAACCCCAACGCCAACACCTCCGATAAATCGAAAAAATGAAAAAAGATAAGGATCAGAAACCACCGCACTTCCCAGTGCAGAAACAAAAAATAATACCCCGATCCAGAACAGTGTTTTCTTACGCCCCATTTTCTGAGTAGGTATTCCTCCCATAAGAGACCCCAAAACAGTACCCCAAAGCGCCATACTCATAATAAAAGTCCCATGCATGAACGGAGAAAGCGCCCAAAGTTCTTGTAGTGGTTTATTTGCCCCGCTGATCACCACCGTATCAAAACCAAAAAGAAATCCTGCAAGGGCTACGGTTATTGAAAAAATAAAAATTTTATTGTTCATGCCAGATAGAATTGAGTTCTGAAAAAATAATTTTATCGGTTTTCACTCCGTCCGAAACAATCCGCAAGTGGCTATAGGGCTGTTCAGGAAAGACTTGATTGGTAAAAACATAGCGCCCCTGATCCACAAATATTTCTATTGAAGAAGCATCACTGAAAATGGTGACTTTTGCGGCTCGATTTTCTGGAATAAACGCAGAAATTTGCTGTCCTGGCGCAAATTTATCGGAAAATTCTATTTTGCCAGAAAAGCGGCGATCGACCATCATTTGTCGCAAGGTTGGATCGATCGAAAAAACAAATTGATCCTGCTCGTTAGCTAACTCAAATACTGTCTTTTCGCTGAGGTCTACTTCAAATTCCATTTGAAATTGACTCGAGGGCAAAACAACCCCTTCTGTGACTTGAGCAACATCAAATTCCTCTGTCCTCGCAATAATGGAGGGCTCAATTATTGGATTTTGTACAAGGTAATAATCTGAGTTACTGCCCTTCAATTCCAAACTTCTTGGCAGGGTCATAGCACTGCGCCAATTTGTGGTGGGGGTTACTTGAGCATAATCCCAATTACTCATCCAACCCATTAAAATTCGTTTGTCCTCTGGAGCATCATTATAAGTAACTCCGGCATAATTGTCACGACCAAAATCCAGCCATTTGCTCTCCTTTTGGGCCGTGGTAAACTTTTGCCCATCAAAATCACCAACAAAATATTGAGTTGCCGAGCCCCCCTGTGGCCCTCCCGGATTAATACTGATGATTAAAACCCATTTTTGATCCCCTTGATCAGTCGTCAAAGGAAATAAATCAGGACATTCCCAAACGCCGCCATGAGCGCCTTCATTATGACCAAAATCACTTAAAAAGGTCCAGTCAATCAGATTTTTAGAATTGTAAATTCGCGCATGATCTCCCGCAACAAGAATTAAAATCCATTTTTGGGTAGGCTCATGCCAAAATACCTTGGGATCCCTGAAGTCTTTAATTCCTGGATTTTTAATTACTGGATTCCCGTCAAATTTCTCCCAGGTCATCCCATGGTCAAGACTAAATGCGATTCCTTGTGTTTGATAATCGTTCCGCCCTGAACGCTCGTATTCCATATTATGATAGGTATATATGGCCACTAGAGCAGGCTGGTTCTCGCTTCCAAGTCCTGAAGAATTTTTATAGTCCATTACCGCGCTGCCGGAAAAAATATAACCCAATGAATCAGGGTAAAGGGCTATGGGTTGATGTGTCCAATGGGTCAAATCCTCGCTCGTTGCGTGTCCCCAATGCATAGGGCCCCATACCGTGCTGTCGGGGTAAAACTGATAAAATAAATGATAACGGTCGTTTTCAAAAATCAACCCATTTGGATCGTTCATCCAATTTGATTTTGGAGAAAAATGAAATTGCGGCCGAAAGCGCTCTGAATATTTCGTGTCATTAGTTTCGACTTGTTTAATCAAGGGATCAATACAGCCGCTAGGCAGTATTATAAGGAAGGCAAACAAGCCAAAAAGCAGACGCATATAGAATTGTTGAAATATTGGTTAGGCTAAATGTAAGATTATTTTGGCGTTGAATCACGTTCAACGATTTTCGTCTTGAGGGTTTTCGTCACAGGGGTAAAAGGAATTCCTTGTTTTTTGGCATTCATTTCTTTGCGCAGAAGTTTAAAAGTTTTGCGTCCCATCTTATAACCTGGTTGGTCCACAGTACTGAGCGCAGGTGTTATGGCCTGAGATAAAAACCAATTACTGAAGCCCATAAGGGCAATATCTTGAGGTACGTTAATCCCATTTTCCTTGAAGACAGTCAAAGCCCCAGTCGCTGCCATATCTGTAATGGCAAATAATCCATCGATCTTATGTCCGTCAGCCAAGAGTTGAATGGCCGCTGCTCTTCCATCATCATAATCCACCTTTTCGCAGATATAAACTAATTTGGGGTCAAAAGGCAAACCGTGCTCCTCGAGCGCCTTTTTGTAACCCAAAAATCGATCAATGCTATTTTGCGGCAATAAAGCCCCACGAAAGTGAGCAATTCGCTTGCACCCTTTATCAATTAAAAATTTGGTTGCATCATACGCGGCCTGTCGATCGTTAATAACCACTTTCGAGCAAGCGATCATTTTTGAAATCTTATCAAACATGACCAAAGGCGTATTTGCTTTTTTTATTGAGACAATATGATCGACCTCTACGGTGGTATTGGCTAAAGACATCATAATTCCGTCGACACGCTTACTCAAAAGGAGGTCTACCTGCTTGCGTTCGAGCTCTTCGGATTCATTGGATTGAAGAATAATCACTAAATAACCAAATTTTTCAGCCTCATTAATGATTCCATTAATCACACTTGAAAAAAAGTGGTGCACCACCTCGGGTATAATTAACCCAACCGTCTTGGACTCCTTTGTGCGCAGGTTTACCGCAAAAACGTTTGGTTTGTAATTTAATGCTTTGGCCTCAGCGCGAACTAAGGCCTTAGTCTCCTTACTGACATCTTTATAATCCTTTAGCGCCTTGGACACAGTCGTTACTGATATTCCAAGATTTTCAGCGATTTGTTTTAAGGTAACCTCTTTCATTTGGGTTTGATCTGATGTGTGAAATGTATAATTTTCAATTCAATGATTGCAAGTTATTTCAAGTAAATCGAAAACGAAAACGATTTCGTGTTCAAAATCGATAATTTGTATGGCAATCCCTTCATTTTTCAAAAAAAAGCTGGAAATTGGTCCTTAAATTAGGTTTTCATTATCCGCCTTGGCATTTAATACTGAGGAAAAAACAAAATCTATGTTATAAAAAAATTGTATATTTCACCGCAATTTGTGGCATTCTTAGCGGTTTGAATGCTTCTTTTTGTATTTGTAATATTTGAAAACGACTGATTAATAAGTAAATTAACCTAAAACCGAGAATTATATGAAAAACAAACTACTAACTAAACTTTTGTTGCTCCCTGTGGTTCTACTCATGGGAAGTACCGCATTTGCACAGATGACTGTTAGTGGAACAGTTTCCGATGCAAATGGACCTGTTCCTGGAGTAAATGTTGTGGTGCAGGGCACTTCAAATGGAGCACAAACTGATTTCGATGGTAACTATTCTATAAGTGATGTCGCAAATGACGCCACTTTGGTATTCAGTTATATTGGCTATGCAACCCAAGAGGTTTTTGTAAATGGCCAGTCATCAGTTGACGTAACTCTAGCTGAAGACGCTCAAGCTTTGGCTGAAGTTGTGGTTATTGGTTATGGTACCACCACGGTTAAAGATGCAACCGGGGCCGTAACAGCAGTAACTGCAGAAGACTTCAATCAAGGGGTCATCACCTCTCCTGAGCAATTGATCCAAGGTAAAACTGCCGGGGTTCAAATTTCTCAGAGCACTGGTGAGCCAGGTGCGGGTATCGATATTCGTATTCGTGGAGCCGCTTCTGTTCGATCTAACAACAATCCATTATTCGTAGTTGATGGTATTCCATTATCAGGAGGTAATACTTCTGCAGAGACTGCAAATACTGGTATTGGATCTAACTCAGCCAAAAACCCATTAGCCTTTATCAACCCGAACGATATTGAAAGTATCAGTATCCTTAAAGACGCCTCTGCCGCTGCTATTTACGGTTCGCGAGGTGCTAATGGGGTTGTGTTCATTACCACTAAATCTGGTAAAGGTGCAAAAGGAAGTTCATGGGAATATTCTTCAAGCATGGCGATTGCGTCAGTAGCAAAAACTTTTGATTTGCTGTCTGCTGAAAAATATTTAAGCCGTGCGAATGATTTTGGATTCAATGTTGAAGAGCGTGATTTCGGATCAAACACGAACTGGCAAGACTTTATTTTTAGAACTTCGACTTCTACCAACAATGATATTGCTTACTCGAACAACTATGGTTCAGGTAACTTGCGTGCCACCTTTGGTTATAGCAAGAACTTTGGTGTTGTAGAAAATACGTCTTTAGAACGTATTACAGGTCGTCTAAACTGGAATCAAAGATTTTTAAATGACAAATTGAAAATTGGGGTTCAGTCTACACTTTCTCGTGTGAACGATGAAGGTGCGGCTACTGCAGCATCTGCTGGTTTCCGAGGAGATCTTCTCGGATCAGCTTATTCAGCGAATCCGACTTGGCCTACCTCTCCTGATTTTGATGGAACTGGGGGGCTTTTATCTCCAGCGACTATGTTGGATTACTACCAAAACCTAGCAAACACGAACCGTATGTTAGTTAACGTTTCTGCAGAATACGCCTTAACGTCAGATCTTTCTGCTAGAGTGAATATTGGTATTGATGAATCTGAGTCAACTAGAATTGGTGTTTCTTCGCCAAACGCGCGTAACTTCGGTGCGGGTGCTTTTGGTAATGGACGTGGAATCTTAAGCGACTTGAATACAAGCAGCGAACTATTGGAAGCTACTTTAAACTATTCAAAAGACTTCGGTAATTCTAGCCTTGATATCTTGGCCGGTTACTCTTATCAGAACTTCAACCGTAACGGTCGTACCGCGAACGCTTGGGGATTCTTCACAGAGAATATGAACGAAATGGGTGATGCCATCGAAAGCACTGCTAACGCTATTGAAGCAAAAATTACTGGTGACTATCAGCAGTATGGTTTTGCTGGGAATACTGGTGGAATTTTCGTAAATCGCTTATTTCCTGATCCAGCGACTGATATCATCACTGACCTAAATAACCTGGCTGTAAAATCGATCTTTGTTGACACTTTTGACAACACGGACGAATTGCAATCTTACTTTGGTCGTGTGAACTATTCTATCAACGATAAATATTTATTCACAGCAACAGTTCGTGCGGACGGTTCTTCACGTTTTGGTGAGGACAACCAATACGGTTATTTCCCTTCAGGAGCTTTCGCTTGGAAATTACATAACGAAGATTTCGTAGGGGATGCATTCTCTACTTTAAAACTTCGTTTAGGTGCCGGTATTACAGGTAACCAAGAAGGTCTTGGATACGGTAACTTCACCCAAAGACAGCGTTACGCTGGTGGTGGACCAGACGACGGAGGAAACATCAACATTCCTGGTATTGTGGACGTTTCTTATCCAAACCCAGCACTTAAATGGGAGGAAACAATGCAATACGCAGCGGGTCTTGACTTTGGTTTCAACAACGACCGTTTCAACGGTAGCTTAGATGTTTACCGCAAAGAGACTTCAGATCTGTTATTTAACGTACTTGCAGCCCAGCCTTCTGTACAACCATTCTTGTTCTTGAACTTACCAGATTCTAAAGTGGTCAACCAAGGTCTTGAAGTAAGTTTAGGTTATGATCTTATCTCTAGTGATGATTTAACCTGGAACGCTACCTTAAACGCCGCTTACAACGACAACATGGTTGAATCGCTTCAAGGAGAATTTGACGCTGGTACCATCCGTGGACAAGGTCTTTCTTTAGCCTTCGCTCAAAAATTAAAAGCAGGAGAGCCATTGTTCTCTTACTTCTTGCGTGAATTTGAAGGATTTGATCCTGCGACTGGACAACCAGTACAAACAGACGTTCAGGACTTCGTTGGGAAGAGCGCATTGCCGAACCTAACTGGGGGGCTTTCAACTTCTTTGAGCTACAAGAGATGGACGGCGTCCGCTTATTTCTCAGGTCAATTTGGGCACTATATTTACAACAACACGGCTAACGCCTTCTTTACTGCAGGTGCTTTCCGTGGAGGTCGTAACGTAACTTCAGATGTACTGACCGCAGGTGAGTCATTTGATGCTGCCGCTGACGTGTCTACGCGATTCTTAGAAAGTGGAGATTTTGTTCGTTTCCAAAACGCAACGGTAAGTTACAACTGGCCACTCTCTGGTGATGAGTTCTTCTCATCACTCGTGTTCTCAGTGACTGGACAAAACTTATTTGTAATCACAGATTATTCAGGTTTGGATCCTGAAGTAAGCAGCTCACCTTCAGGTGGAGACTTATTGAATGGTCTTCCAGTATTTGGTATTGACTACGCGTCATACCCAAGACCGAGAACATTTACTTTTGGACTTAACGCTAAATTTTAAAAAATAAATTATGAAAAGAAACATGATAAAATTCATGAAGCCTGTTCTAGCAACTGCGTTTCTATCTTTATTGACCGTTTCCTGTACAGACTTAGCGATTGAAGAATCTGATTCTATTATCGCCGAGGGATCTACAGTATTCGAAGGAGTAGCTGATGTAGATGCATCGATTACTAACCTATACAATGACACCTATGGACAACTTGGTGATCAAGGAAATTTCTTTGCCTTGAACGAAGTTTCTACAGATGAAACCCTTGTCCCTACTCGTGGTACCGACTGGGGAGATAATGGAATCTGGAGAACGCTTCACGCGCACACTTGGAGTCCAACACACCAATTTGTCTTAAACACATGGAACAATTTGAACCAAAACGTTTTGCGTGCCTCTCAGATCCTAGATCCATTGAGCGCACCAAACGCGGAGCAAGAAGCACAAGCCCGTTTCTTGCGCGCATTCAGTATGTACTTTGTGTTAGACCTTTATGGTGTTGCACCGTTCCGTCAACCAACTGACGCCTCTGATGTTAATCCATCTGTACTTTCTGCTTCTGAAGCTTACGATTTCATCGTAAATGATCTTGAAACAGCACTACCAAACTTGCCAATGGCAGGTCCTGGACCGTCTGAAGAAGGTCACTCAAGAGCCAATCGTGCGGCTGGACACTTTATGCTAGCAAAGGTTATCTTAAACTCCGAGCGTTACACTGGATCGCAGCCTAACTATCAGGGAGTAATTGATCATGTAGACGCTATTGCTGCTGAAGGCTATGCGCTTCAAGCAGGATATTTTGATATCTTCAAGCAAGACGTTCCTGATTCAGAAACGATTTGGTATGCAAAAGCTGGTGTAGGTAACCGTATTTGGAATGGATTGCACTACAACCAAAATTCTCCTGATAATTCAGGTGGAGGTTGGAATGGATTCACCACCTTGGCTGAATTTTATGACAGTTTTGAAGGCGGTGAAGACAACTCTGCCGGTGCTGGTCAAGAAGAGCGTCGTGGATGGGTTCCTGGTGCCTCAGATGCTGACTCTCAAAACTTAGGTATCGGTTACGGTTTCCTAGTTGGGCAGCAGTACGAGGAAGATGGAACTATCCTAAAAGATCGTTCTGGAAATCCACTCGTGTTCACTAAAGAATTACCAGGTCTTTCTGGTAACGGTGAAGCGACTGGTATTCGTATCATCAAATATCACCCTGGTGATGATGGTGGATCATTCCGCTCTCATGAAATCGTATTCCGATATGCTGATGCGCACTTGATGAAAGCCGAAGCGATGATGCGTTCAGGAGGAAATGCTACACCTATGGTTAATGCACTGCGTACCCTACGTGGCGCAACGCCACTAGGCAGCGTTACCGATGCTGACCTTTTGGCTGAGCGTGGACGTGAGTTATACGTTGAGTTCTGGAGAAGAAACGACATGTTGCGTTTCGGTCAGTTCACCAGAGATTGGGAATTCAAAAACGAAGCTTCAGTAGGTGATGACACCTGGAAACTTTTCCCAATCCCAGTAAACGCCTTGTTATCTAACCCTAACTTGGTTCAGAATCCTGGATACTAATCCGATTGTGATTTAAATATTAAAGCCACCTCTTAGAGGTGGCTTTTTTTTTAATCTTTTATTAATCTTTTTAATTTTTCAACTGCTCGAAGGATATAATCTACTGGCTACATTAGTGATTGGAAAATTCTGTCTATCAATGACCCTACTCAGAAGAATAGTTCTTCAAAAATTTACTAAGAAAACGTTGCTCTCGCTTATCATTCTAGTGAGCTTAACATCGTGCGGACATGAGACACGTTTTAAATTAAAGTCTTCAGGGGAAACGGGCATTGATTTTACCAATCAACTCGTCTCCTTGCCAAACCAAAATATTTTAAATTACATTTATTTTTATAACGGCGGTGGCGCTGCGATAGCGGATTTAAACAACGACAATTTACCCGATATCATTTTTGGCGCCAATCAAACATTACCGGAACTTTATCTCAATCTAGGCGATTTCAAATTTCAAAAATCGCCCCTTCCAAAGATTGCCTCAGGATGGAATAATGGGATTGCTATTGGTGATGTCAATGGAGATGGATGGATAGATCTATATCTAGCGCGTGTGGCATCGGACTCCGTACCAGAAGTTCACAACGCACTTTTAGTGCACCAAGGTCTCGATGAACAAGGAAGGCCCGTGTTTGACGAGCAAGCTAAAAAATATGGTTTAGACTTTCGCGGACTTAGCACCCACAGTAGCTTTTTAGATTATGACTTGGATGGTGATTTAGATTTATTTCTTTTAAACCACAGTGTGAATCCTAACATGAATTATGGGAACGGGGCGAAACGCGAAAAAGCAGATTCTGTATCGGGCGATCGTCTTTATGAAAATAAAAATGGTCTATTTGTCGACGTTTCAGCACAGGCGGGCATTTTTCAAGGCAGTATCGGCTATGGACTTGGCCTGAGCATTGCCGATTATAACAATGACGGTTATCCTGATATTTATGTAGGCAATGATTTTTTTGAAAATGACTACCTCTACCTCAACCAAAGGGATAAATCATTCAAAGAGATCATTCAAACTCAAAAAGAGGCCTTGGGGCATACCACACACTATTCTATGGGAAATGATAGTGGTGATATCAATAATGACGGTTTGATGGATTTGGTGTCTGTCGATATGCTCCCTGAAGACCTAACCACCTACAAAACCTCAGGAACCGAGTTCAATTACCAATTGTACGATCAATACCTTAAAAATGGTTATGACCATCAATACATGCAAAACACGCTTCAACTCAATCGGGGTGAGGCCGTATTTAGTGAAATTGGTAACGCCGCTGGCATTTCAGCAACCGAATGGTCTTGGAGTCCTCTTTTGGCCGATTTTGATTTAGACGGCCTCAATGACCTTTTTGTTACCAACGGAATCCTTGGGGCGACCAACGATATGGATTTTATTAATTTCATTGCAGACCAAGCCATTCAAAAGCAATTAGGCGCGTCTATGAAGCGAGAATCAATGCGCTTTATTGAGGCGATTCCCGCCAAAAAAACACCCAATTATATTTTTAAAAATAGGGACGGTCAAGCCATGGACGACCAGACCGGTTCTTGGATCCCTAAACTTCCAAGCTACAGCCATGGGGCGGCCTATGCCGATCTCGACCTAGATGGTGATTTAGACCTGGTGGTCAACAATACCAATGAACCCTGCTTTATACTCCAAAATCAAACCAGGGAGATGGATCCTGAGCAACATTATCTCAGTATCGCACTGCGTGATACCACTAAAAATACTTTTGGCATCGGTGCAAGAGTAACCGCCTATTATAAAAACCAGCAATTTACCCGTGAAAATTACACCACTCGAGGCTTTCTCTCGTCGAGTCCAGCAGTCCTACATTTTGGCCTCGGGGGTATCGAGCAACTCGATTCCTTGGTCATAGATTGGCCCACAACAGGACGACAAGTGTTGCGATCCGTCCCAACTAATCAGCATTTAATTATCCCCGCTGACCCAAGTCTTATAAAAAATNNGCCCTAAATAACGAAGGGCCCGCCATGGCCAGTGGAGATTTAAATAACGACGGATTACAGGATTTAGTGATTACCGGGGCCAAAGGACAAAATACAGTTGTATTTTTCCAGCAGAGCGATGGCCAATTTATGCACGCTGATTTTACCGACCCAGTCGACGCTATTGGTGAGGGCACCGCCGTAATTATTCTTGACGCCAATAACGACGCAATAAACGATATTTTGATCGGATATGGTGGTAATGAATTCACCAGCGGAGAAGCACTCCGCCCAAGATTATACCTGGGTACAGGACAGTCATTCACTTATGATCCCGAAGCACTGCCAGAATTCTATCAAACAACCAGTACAATCTCGACCCTAGATTTGGATCAAGATGGGTTTAAGGATTTAGTGTTTACCGCCAAAATAAAAGCCCATAAATTCGGCGTAGATCCAAAGCATTATTTGCTCAAAAACATGGGTAACGGTCATTTTGAGGATTATACCGCGCAATGGGGAGAAGCCTTTAGTCATTCTGGTCCGATCAGTGATTTAGTTTGGGCCGATCTCAATGGGGATGGGCTTCAAGATGCCCTAAGCTGTGGCCATTGGAACACCCTTGCGGTATGGATCAACACGGGTTCAGGCTTAGACCGCCTTCAGAATACCGGCCTGGATGATCGTTACGGTCTTTGGTCCTCATTAGCTGTAGCAGACTTTGATCGCGACGGGGATTTAGACATAGTCGCAGGTAATTGGGGGACAAATCTGCGTTGGCATGCCTCAAACCAGGAGCCTATACGTTTATATCGTTATGATTTTGATCAAAATCAATCCGAAGAAACTGTAGTCACGTATTATCTTCAAGGCAAGGAAACTACTTTGGCCTCCAAAGAAGAATTAGCCAAACAACTTCCAAAAATTAACAAGAAGTTTTTATCCTTTACCGACTTTGCTGAGGCCTCACTAGAAGAAATTTTTGGCGCAAAATCCTTGACAGCCGGTTTGATTAAATCTGTGAATGAACTAAACAGTTGCTATTTTGAAAACACGGGCAATAACTCATTTACCCTGCACTACTTGCCCATTGATGCGCAATATTCGAGCATACGTGATTTACAAATCACTGATTTAAACCAAGACGGGTGGCCAGACTTGCTCATAAGCGGAAACGATTACGAACTCAGCACACAACTCGGGCGCTTAGATGCCTTTAAAGGAGGAGCGCTTATGAATTACTCAGGAACCTTTCGTTTTGAAAAAGTGACCAAAGAACCTTGGCTGGGTGCTGGGCGCGGATGGACCCAGCTCGCCCGACCCCAAGACACCCTTTGGATCATGGCACGCAACAACAACACCCCTTTAATTATCGAAAAAAATAACTAACAAATGAGATTTCAACACCATTGGATTTTATGGATCGCAGCACTGCTCGTCACAGCCTGTCAAAATAAGCAGAATCAGGAAAACCTAGGGCCTCAAAGATTTAGCCTAGTCTCCTCTGAGCAATCCAACATCACCTTTAGCAACAAAGTCGAAAATCAAAAAGACTTCAACATATTTAAATACCGAAATTTTTACAACGGAGGTGGTGTAGCTATTGGGGATATCAATAACGATGGCCTGTCTGATATTTATTTAACCGCCAATATGGGACCAAATAAGTTATATCTCAATAAAGGCAATTGGGTTTTTGAGGATATTTCTGTGGCCGCCGGGGTTCAAGGGAATAAACCTTGGTCTACAGGGGTAGTTATGGTGGATGTCAATCAAGATGGCTTATTGGACATTTATGTTTCGAATGCGGGAAATATGGAGGGTGAAAACCACAACAATGATTTATTCATTAATAATGGTGATTTAACCTTTAGTGAACAAGCCAAAGCATACAATTTAGCAGAAACTGGATTTTCTACGCATGCCAGTTTCTTTGATTATGATAAGGATGGAGACCTCGATGCCTATATTTTGAACAACAGTAATATCCCAGTCAGTAGCCTTGGTTTTGCGCATCAACGCGATGTTCGTGCCCAAGATTGGAATGTCCCAAAAATGTTTCGGGGCGTGGGTGATATGTTGCTGCGTAATGACGATGGCGTATTTACCGATGTCAGTGAGCAAGCGGGTATTTATGGGAGTTTGATTGGGTTTGGGCTTGGCGTTATGGTGAGCGATGTGAATGACGACAATTATCCTGATATCTATGTTTCTAACGATTTTTACGAGCGCGACTATCTCTACATTAACAATCAGGATGGCACCTTTACAGAAGATATAAAAAACTGGACATCGCACCTTTGCCTCTCTGCAATGGGTGTCGATATGGCCGACATCAATAACGATGGCCTGAACGATATTTTCATAACGGATATGCTCCCCGATGGCGACCAGAGGGTAAAGTCTGTGATGGAATTTGAAGGCTACAATGTTTTTAAACTCAAACAGAGTAAAGACTTCTTTCAACAATACATTCAAAACACCCTACAACTGAACAACGGAAATGGAAGTTTTTCAGAAATCGCATATTTCAGTGGGGTATCCGCCACCGATTGGAGTTGGTCTGGGCTTATTTTTGACATGGATAACGATGGCTTTCGCGATATTTATGTCACCAATGGAATCAATCATGATTTAACCGATTTAGATTTTGTCGATTTCTTTGCCAATGAAATCATTCAGGACATGGCCCTCACGGGAAAAAAAGAGGCGATTGATTCCATTATCAACAAAATGCCTGTCTATCCCCTACCCAACTATGCTTTTCACAACCAAAAGGACCTCACTTTTGACAATAAAGCAAAGGATTGGGGCCTGGGTGTTCCCAGTCTGTCCAATGGCGCTGCTTATGGAGACTTAGACAATGATGGAGACTTAGACCTTGTGGTCAATAATGTGAATATGCAGGCCTTTGTCTATCAGAATCACACCAATGAAATTGACCAAAACAACTATATAAAACTTCAGCTTGAAGGTCCGCTGCAAAATAAATTTGCGATCGGAAGTTGGGTTAAACTCTATATAGGTGGGCAGCAGCTCGTTCAAGAGTTGCAGCCCTCAAGAGGATTTCAATCCTCAATGGATTACATCATGACCATAGGCCTCGGGAAATACAATCGAATTGACTCGATTGAGGTGCGCTGGCCAAATGACGCCAAGACCGTCCTAAGAGATGTTGCGGTTAACCAAAAACTCAACCTTTATCAAGAGCAGGCCAACGCGGGTCAATTCCTTGCTCCAAAAGTGGTGCAACAAAAGAAAACCCTCTTGACTGAGGTAGCCAATCCCTTAATCATCCCCCACGATGAAAACCCCTATAACGATTTTGACTACGAAGGACTCTTGGGAAAAATGATTTCTCAAGAAGGGCCTTGCATGGCGGTAGGTGATCTCAATGGAGATGGTCATCAAGATATTTTCTTAGGAGGCGCTAAGGGCCAGTCAGGACAAATACTTATGCATCTTGGTGCAGGCAAATTAAGTCACAAAAATCAAGTTGATTTAATTCAAGATGCCGAATTCGAGGATACTGCAGCAGCCCTTGCAGATATTGATGGAGACGGTGATCTCGATTTATTGGTTGGCTCTGGGGGAAATCAGGTCGATGAAGCCTCGAGAGAATCGCTTAGACTCTACCTCAATGACTCCAAGGGAAATTTTACCAAAACAGGCATAATGAGCCTGAGCAACATAAACAATATCTCGGCTATTGCCCCACATGATGTCGATAGCGATGGTGACTTAGATCTTGTGGTGACTTCTCGCAGTATTGTTGGGGTTTATGGCATGCGTCCGAAGCAATTTTTCTTAGAAAACAATGGCCTTGGAAACTTTGTAGATCGCAGTAATGACAAAGCAATCGC
>DDCS01000049.1 GCA_002335345.1 Flavobacteriaceae bacterium UBA2000
AATAGTCCGTTAATATTTATACTGAATGTCTTTCCGATAAGGTGCCCATGCTTGTTTGATAGATATAGGTACAAATCCCACGCATCGCGACCATTAGGGGCGCAGTAAATGATGCTGTAGGCTGCGCGATCAATCTTAAACATGCTGTTTTGGCCTTCATACAATTTGTTGTTTAAGCGTAATTTCCACGCCCAATCCGCAATTTTCCATATTTCATTGTCAGAAATACCTTCTGAATTCTCAAATCTTTCATCACGATGACTTAAAAGATTTTCATAAAGTTCGTTTATGTCGTTGACGTAACCAACATATTCACGCGCTTTTTTTGTGAGTGTTAGGTTTCTTTCACCTTCTGGCACTAAGCTTTTTGCAGCAATCTTCTTGCTAAGCGTTGTGAAATTACCTTGGATAACGGGTAGGTGGTTAAGGCTAAAGTTTTGGCCAATAAAATCGTAGGTGCCTCCATCTGGTCGAATAGAATAGGGGCCAACAACATAAGAAGTGGCGCCGACTTTCACATCAATTTCATAGCCTTCAGATCTTAAATTGATTAAAGGCTTTTCGTGGTATGCATAATACAGATGCAACCCTTTGGGCGTTGAAACCTTAAATGGAGTAACTCCAAAGCGTTTTACCATTAGTTGGGCAAGTTCATCAGATTTATCATCAATATCTATGACGGCTATTTTGGCAAGGCAAATACCGTAGGTTTTACTCCCATTACGCTGAAGCGTTTCAAGCACAGTTGATAGTGGCAATCTACGTATGGTTGGCTTTGTTAATCTTACTTTACCGTGTTTTTTACCTGTTGGGATCAGTGATGCACCTTCATTCCATAAATGCGAAATTGCATCCTTAGAATTGTGAAAAGATATATTTCGAGCGGTTCTAGTCATTTTTTAGTGCCAAGCTTTTAGCGCCATTTAAAAGTTCGCTCGAATGTGTTTTGAGCCGCGCTGTGACCCCCAAACAACTGGCCCTTAAGCTTTCTAAGGTCATGTGATAGCTCTGCCCAACCCAATGCCCCTTGTTCAAATCTGCAGAAGAGAGTCTTTGTATGATCCATTGCAGATCATGACGGCAGCGGATAACCCGCCACCTTGAATTGAGATGGCACATGATGTGAAGATATTGATCTGACGTTTCTTTGTGCTGAAGGCTACTCATTTTCTGCCTCCATGCATTTTTGTATCCAAGCTTCAATATCGGTAGATTTCCACCCAACGGCACGGCGACCAAGCTTTATTGAGCTGGGGAATTCGCCAGCTCGCATCTTTGCATAGAGGGTTGACGTAGCAAGCCCAGTCATAAACTGAACTTCTGTTCTGCGTAAAATACGATTTTCCATGTTTGTCTCCATAGAATTGTCAAGTTCTTTGGAGTTTTTAGGACATCTTGAAATTGAAAACGGTGTAATAACTGGCGCTAGTTTTTACCCAATTTTTTTCATAGGAAGTTGCATATCCTGAAGAAACTTTTTGTAGTATGACCTGTGAGCATACCAAGCTTTTCTAACTGTCTCAGGGCCCACATTCTCCTCTGCTGCTATCGTTGCGAATGCGTGAACTAATTTCATTTTTTCTCCCTCAAACCATGCCTCTATCCGCAAAATAAAGACCCGCTGCGCCAGATAGCGGTCTTTGTCTAACTTATCGATCATTTGTTGAATGGGGCGGCTTTTAGGTTTTGGTGCGGCAAATCCAAAGCTTTGTTCAAGTGATGTTTTTGTGGGATCGGAGTGTATGAAATCATCCCAACAGTTTAGCAATGTGTTCAGTGCGAAAAGGGGTACTTCTGCTGTTTCTGAAGCAAAGCAATCAGGCACTACTCCAAGATACTCATCGCGACTAAATTTTTTCTCCTGACCAATAGAAATTTGATCTAAAACTTCAAATGCTAGGAACGTTTTGGGAAGTTTGCCTTTTTCAACCAAGTCGGCAAACCCATCTAGACGATACCTCGCTGAATGAATTTCGCGTTTTGGATCGTTGACATAGCGCTTCAATATATCGATCTGTTCTTTCGACGGCCTAAATTTTTTCATTTTTCCCCTCCAAAAAATTAGACCAATTGGTTAGCAATCTCGCACGCTCATCCAGCAAGTCAGTCCTGTAATAAGCATGCTCAACTTCTGTGCCAAACCTGTGCGCTAGTTGCAGTTCAGCGGCTTCGCGAGATTGCCCTGTTTCAGCAACCCAATCCCTGAACGTAGAACGCAGCCCGTGCGGTACTGCAGGTAATTCTGATCGCATATCCACAAATCCACGCGCATCGGCTTTGTGCATCCGCTTCATAAGCGCTGATAGCGTCATGTCTGATAATGTTGTTCCGTTTCGCGACCTGAAAACCAATCCACGTCTATCGCAGAAACTGCTTAACAACCCATGCATCTGAAGCGTGATGGGAACACGATGCTCACGCTTGGCTTTCATACGATCAGCAGGACGCGTCCAAATACCCAAATATCCGCGCCTCTTAGCTTCCTTATCATGAAACAGTTGTAGCTCTTCCCAACGCATTCCTCTGATTTCTCCTGATCTGGACGCGGTCATTGTGAGTAACATGAGTGCCAACGCGCCCATCCCATCCCGCTGCTGCAGTTCAGTCCACCATCGCTGTGCGTCTTCGAGTTGAAGGGCAGGGTGATTTTTCTTGAGTTTGATTTTAGTTTTTTTGGGTAACAAAGAAGACAGGTTCCCCTGCCAGACCGCGGGGTTTGGCGGCTTCATCATGCCTTTTACAATTGCGTAATCTAAAACTCTTTCTATACGCCCACGTAACCTGCTTGCCGTCTCTGTTTTGTCTTTCCAGATGGGCTTAAGAAGCGCAAACACCTCATTCACAGTTATCTCGTTCACGGGCATGTTGCCGATTGAGGGTAGGGCGTAAATTTCTAGAGTAGTCCGCCACTGAGCTCTATGTTTGGAATTTTTCAATTCATCTAGAATTGAAGGCAGAGCCAGCTCCATCACTTCACGGAAAGATGGTACTGTTTTTATTTTTTGACGCTCAATTTTTGGATTAATCCCTTTTACAGCTAGGGATTTATTTTCTGCAGCGAGACGTCTGGCCTCGGCAAGAGACACCATGGGATAGCTTCCCAAGCCCAACTCAAGTTGCTTTCCGTTAAAGCGTATTTTCTGTGACCAGCTTTTTGATCCCGATTTGCGAACATAAATGTGTAAGCCAGTGCCGCTATCATCGTAGTGGCGACCTGTCTCCATCTTTGAATTAAGAAGCTGAGCGCTCAGGCGCTTAGACATCTCGCCCCCACATTCGCCCCCACAATTTAGCTAGAACATACGAGAACTATGCGGTACTCTTGAGAAGAAGTGAAGCTTAAAATTCATATATTTTATGATTGTAATAGTATTATTGAGAGGTCTTGAGAATTATAATTATACGGACTGTCTGTCCG
>DDCS01000123.1 GCA_002335345.1 Flavobacteriaceae bacterium UBA2000
CCGTGTTGTTTAAGCACAGAAATATCTTCATCGATTTTCCCAACTCGGTCTAACAAATCTTCATAGTAATTTTCAGGAACATACAAGAATTCAACTCCGCGCGCACGCATGGCTGAGACGGTAGAGACGATGTCATCAGTAGCTACAGCGATATGCTGNNAGATACTCCTCGATTTGTGATTTTTTCTTACCCTCAGCAGGTTCATTAATCGGGAATTTGATGCGCCCATTACCATTGCTCATAACCTTACTCATCAGGGCGGTATAATCGGTCGAAATGTCTTTGTCGTCAAAGGAAATAATTTGGGCAAATCCCATGACTTTACCGTAAAATTCACACCAGGTATTCATCTCGTCCCAATCCACATTACCCACCATATGGTCAATAAACTTTAGGCCAACAGGCTCCGGATTGTAATGAGACTTCCATACCTTATATCCGGGCAGAAACACCCCCTTGTAGTTTTTACGCTCGACAAAAATATGGACGGTCTCTCCGTAAGTATAAATCCCTGAGCGCACCACATGTCCCTGATCATCTTCTTCTACGGTCGGCTCCATAAATGATCGGGCCCCGCGCTTGGTGGTTTCTTCCCATGACTTAGTGGCATCATCAACCCAGAGCGCAACCACTTTGACCCCATCGCCGTGCTTATTGATATGAGCGTTTATGGGGCCATCAGGATTCAATGGTGTGGTCAATACCAAACGAATTTTGTCTTGTTTTAAAACGTAAGACACTTTGTCTTTTGCCCCGGTTTCTAAACCAGCATAGGCCTCAGATTGAAAACCGAATGCGGTTTTGTAAAAATGCGCGGATTGCTTTGCGTTACCCACGTAAAGTTCTACGTAGTCAGTGCCCAATAGGGGTAGGAAATCCTCAGCTTCGTCGAAAATTTTCTTTAGGGAGTACTCCGTATTTTGAAGGTGCTCTAAGTTTTTAATTTCTGCCATGTTCAATGGATTTGTAATTTGTTAACCTAACCAAGATTGATAATAATTGCCATCGCATATAGCCAAGCCTTGCTCAGTCACCATTAACGGCTTAAATGTATCCACCATTACAGCCAATTCCTCTGTTTGGGTCTTGCCAATACTGCGCTCGGTTGCTCCTGGATGTGGCCCATGGGGAATCCCTGCAGGGTGCAACGAAATATGACCTGGAGCGATATCGTTACGACTCATAAAATCGCCATCGACATAATAAATCACCTCATCAGAATCTATATTACTGTGATTGTAAGGCGCAGGTATGCTCAACGGATGATAATCATAAAGTCTCGGCACAAAACTGCACACGACAAAGGCCGAAGTCTCAAAAGTCTGATGTACTGGCGGTGGTTGATGGATTCGCCCGGTAATGGGTTCAAAATCGTGAATTGAAAAGGCATAGGGGTAATTATACCCATCGTAGCCCACGACATCAAAAGGATGCGTCGCATAAACCATGTCAATCAAATCATTTTGCTTTTTAATTTTCATCAAAAAGTCCCCTTGTTCGTTATGCGTTTCTAAAGCCTGGGGTTTGCGCATATCGCGCTCGCAAAACGGCGAATGCTCTAACAATTGACCGAACCAATTGCGATAGCGTTTCGGAGTGTAAATCGGGTGATTGGATTCCACAATAAAGAGGCGATTTTCAGGGCCATCAAACTCCATCTGATAAATCACTCCTCGAGGCACGAGTAGATAATCGCCATACCCAAAGGGTATATTGCCTAAAAACGTCTTTAGGGTTCCCGAGCCTTTATGCACAAAAATGAGCTCGTCAGCGTCGGTATTTTTATAAAAATAATCGGTTACCGATTTTCTGGGCGCCGCCAAAATAATCGTACAATCACTGTTTGTGAGCACGGGTGTACGGCTCTCTAAATAATCATCACAAGGCGCCACATCAAAACCCTTAAGTCGATACGACTGAATATTATTGGCTTGGGCAATCTTTGGTGCGACACTCTTTTGACTTAAAATTTCTTTGACCTGAGTGGGGCGATGCTCGTGATAAATATTAGAATACATTCCGTCGAAGCCAATGGTTCCGAACAACTGCTCGGCATAAAGACTGCCGTCTGGCTTGCGGAATTGAGTATGTCGCTTAGGGGGAATTTTTCCGAGTTGGTGATAAAAGGGCATGGTAACTTGGTTCTTTAACTTGTGGTGTTGTCGTCATTTTTTACTGCTCTAAATTACATTTTTTTAGGCTCTTTTGGGGGATTTTTGGACAGAAAGTAAGCCGAAGTAAAAACGCAATCCGGGCATAAAAATTGTTTGTTTTTTGAGGTTCAGTCCCCTGAAAATAGCCTCATGCTCCGAAAAACCCTAAAGGCCTCAGCAGAAACGACCCTCTCGATTACTCAAAATTCTGAAAATAATCCACAATCTTTTGCGCTCGATAAGCGCCAACCAGTGCGCTGATTTCGTCAAAAGATGCCTTTTTGAGTCGTGCCGGACTTTTAAACGTGCTCAAAAGGGTCTCTACAGTTTTTTGACCAACCCCTGGAATATTGTCTAATGCCGAATCAATCGCCTCTTTACTCCGTTTTTGTCGGTGAAAAGTAATCCCAAAGCGATGAGCCTCATTGCGTAATTGTTGTATGACTTTAAGTGTTTCAGAAGTTTTGTCCAAATACAAAGGAATCGGATCGTCTGGATAAAACAATTCCTCCAAACGCTTCGCAATCCCGATAATACTTATTTTACCCCGAAGCCCTAACAATTCCAAGCTCTTTAACGCCGATGATAATTGGCCCTTTCCACCGTCAATTATAATAAGATTTGGCAAGGGCTGATTTTCTTCCATAAGACGCTTATACCTGCGGTAAACGACCTCTTCCATAGAAGCAAAGTCATCGGGTCCAGTCACCGTTTTGATATTAAATTTTCGGTATTCCTTTTTGGCCGGTTTACCGCGCTTAAAGACAACGCAGGCCGCAACAGGATTTGTCCCTTGGAGATTACTGTTATCAAAACACTCAATATGTTCAGGCAATACGGGCAATCGTAAATCTTTTTGCATTTGCGCCATAATGCGCTTTTCATGTCGGTCAGGATCCACAATTTTAGCCTGTTTGAGGCGGTCTAATCTAAAATATTTTGCGTTGCGTAAAGACAACTCCAAAAGCTTCATCTTATCGCCCTGTTTTGGAACCGTGACCTCTACCCCTTCAGGAGTATTTATTTTATGAGCCGCAATAACATTTTTGGCCTGCAAATTAAAACGTTGTCTCAGCTCGATAAAGGCTAATTCCAAAAGCGATTTGTCCGATTCGTCTAACTTCTTTTTTAACTCGATGGTGTGAGAGCGGACAATACTCCCAAAGGCCACTTGCAAGAAATTCACATAGGCAAAGTCCTCATCCGAACGAATGCTATAGACCTCTGTGTCTACAATTTTTGGACTCACTACGGTGGATCGGGCCTGATAGTTTTCCAAAATATCTATTTTTTCTTTGATCGCAGCGGCCGCTTCAAACTCCAGATTTGCCGCATGCTGGTTCATTTTGGCCTTGAACTGAAGCAAAGACGCCTTAAAGTTCCCTTTAAGGATTTGATTGATGGCCTCGATTTGCTGTTGGTAATCTTCAAATTCTTGGTGCCCTTCACAAGCGCCTAAACAATTACCAATATGGTATTCTAGACACACTTTATATTTGCCAGACTCAATTTTGTCCTCGGACAAATCATAATTACAAGTTCTCAACGGGTAAAGCCCCCTTATGAGCTCTAGCAAGGTCTGAACAGTGCGCATTTGAGTGTATGGACCGTAATACTGACTCCCGTCTTTTATTAATCTACGGGTCATAAATACCCTGGGAAAAGGCTCGTTCTTGACACAAATCCAAGGATAAGACTTGTCGTCCTTAAGCAGTACATTATATCGTGGCTGATACTTTTTGATGAGATTGTTCTCTAACAGAAGTGCATCGGTTTCTGTATCGACAACGATGTGACGAATCTTATGGATTTTTTTGACCATAATCCTTGTTCGCGCATTATCGTGTTGCTTGTTAAAATAACTGCGCACACGCTTGTGAAGATTTTTGGCCTTACCGATATACAACAGTTTCTCCTGCTTATCATAAAATTGATAGACCCCTGGTGCATCAGGAAGGGTCGCAATTTGGAGTGTCATCGAAACTTCTGCCATACCCCAAAGATACGTCAACTCAATGTTAGAAAACAGCGTTATTATTTTTCATACCTTGCATTAAAGTGGATAAAATGAATATTGCCATTCTTTCGCGAAGCGCCCAGCTGTACTCTACTAAGAGCTTGTTAGACTGTGGCTTAAAACACCATAAC
>DDCS01000014.1:0-4636 GCA_002335345.1 Flavobacteriaceae bacterium UBA2000
TGTTGGAATTTCTTGAATATCGTCAACCACGAGAATTGCAGACGAGCCTCTTGAAGTGAGTGATGTCACTCCAATGACGTTGTCAAAATCTACGGTTGCAGCACCTAGAGCAATAAACATTACATTTTCTACACCTGTTATTGCCGCAGGCGTTACGGTTCCATCGTTTAATACGACTGAAAGACTGTCCACACCATCATCCAATGCGATCGAGTCGCCTGAATTTAGTGTCTGGACAGTGTCTACTCGCAAGCCAGTAACGATATCGTCACCTGTAGTGCCCACGACTGTGTCGTTTAAAATTGTCAAACCTGAATCCAAAGGCACAACCACCGGATGCGTACCAACCACAGATGGTAGCGTTGAAACACCGCCACCACCGCCACCACCACAGGCTGCGAGCGATAGCGCCATCATAGAGAAGCTACCAGTCTTTGCTACATTTTTGGCGTTTTTGGTTTCCCAATCCTTTAGAAATTTAGCGATGGTTATCATGTGGGCCTCCCGTGCTGGTATCCCAAAAGCAAATTATGTGCCATAAATCCAAATTGTGAGCCACAATATATGACAGATGCAAAACTATTCCAAATATCTCTTGAAGGACAGACAAAATGAAAGCCTATAGAGCCAGGAAATTCTGAATATAAATGTGTTCCACAGCACACTACAAGCGCAGGTCACCATCAATTTCTGGCTCAGGTGGCATAACCAGGTCAGACCTCATCAAGCGTTAAACACGCGCACGCCTGTGCCTGAAATTTTGTTAATGAACCGAAATTTACTGGTACTGAAAAATGAGTACAAAAATCAAAACTTTTTTAAATTTTTAGTTATAAACTAATAATAATTTGAAAGAATTATTTTTAGCTTTAATTCTAATACTCTGCTGCTGTTGCAACCATTTTTTACGGTCAGACTGTTTGACTGTTCTTTAAAAAGTTATTTCAAACGAAAGCCAAACAATAGTGATTCAGCTAGATCTACATTAAAAAATGAATGTTGGGATTAATTTCCCTTTTTTAAAAAAATTTTCATTTTAAGCTGCTTCAAATCATTACTTGGATCTGTAATCCATACTTTAATTCATTAGGATCTCAGTGATATACTTTACATAAACCATTCGGTAATTTCCATCATCTAGGGTTCAGGAATTATGCAAAACGTCCAGCTTAACAATCGCATGACATACAAATTGGGTATACCACTTGCGCAAATCTTGATGTTGCAGGGTCTTTCCGCGTGCGGTGGGGGTAGCTCCGAAGTTCCTGATGATTTGGAGCCAGAACTAAATACAATTAACGGTAGCCCCAATGCGGATTATATCCGTGGCACGCCTGCCGCAGACTTAATATATGGAATGGGGGGGAACGACCGCATCCTTTCATTCGGAGGAGATGACGTCATAAACTCTGGATCTGGGGTGGATACTGTATTTTCAGGTAATGGCGATGATAAAATTTATATCTCAACTTTTACGCAAGATATTGACGGAGGGAATGGAAACGATACAGTTGCGATCGAAGCGGCTTTGGCAAACTTGGAATTATTTATTGATCTCGACCAAGGCGTTATCCGTGCATCAAATCAAAATAACCAATTAACCGCCACACTTGTGTCGATTGAGAACATAGTATCTATCTCTAACAAGGACACTCAAGTTAACGGATCACCAGCCTCTAATAACATAATTACAGGTGATGGAAACGACCTGATTTATTCTGGCAACGGAAATAACATCATAAACACTAGCGGTGGTAACGACCAAGTCACGCTAGGTTTGGGGCTGCATAGCATTGATTTAGGTTCTGGCAATGACATCGTCAACAATATTGACTTTGGATCGACCATACTAGGTAATTCGGGTTTTGATGAGCTTAATTTTGCTACAAGTGACGCAACAGCCAATCTAATAATTAACTTAAGCACCAACACTATTTCTGACAATCGTGGAAACGTAACAAATATCTCAAGCTTTGAAAAAATTACAGTTACAGGGCCTAATTCTGTCCAATTCACGGGCACTGCGTCAGATGATTTCTTTGAAGGTGATGAAGGAAACGATAATTTTAATGGGGGAGGAGGCAACGATCAATTTTTCGGAGGTGCTGGTCAGGATACATTTTTAGTCACTCAAAATGGCACAGTGACAATTAAAGATTTTGAAGCCGGCAACCTGGGCGACGCTATTTTTTACGCCGAAAACAAAAATCCATCAACACCGGAAGTGAAACTTAGATTTATTGATATAAAATCAGGACCACAGTCGCGATTGACGGATTCTAATGATATTTTGATTATTACATCAGAAACTGGCTTCGAAAGTGATACAGTATTTCTTCTAGCATTAAACGGCTTGTCGGGTGTAAAAGCCCACACTGAAACAGCTTTAATTAATGCCGAAATGCTTTCAATATGGTTCAACAACAACTCAAACATGTGTGAAGTGTCGATTTTGACCGATACCAATAGTGATAATGCTTTAGACACGATTGTAAGCATTGCCCACCTCGAAGGTATTAGCGTCGATGATTTAGAAAGTTTAAGTGTTGAAAACTTTCAAATTATTTAAAGTATTCAGTGTATGACACCATCTTTGGCTATTGTGCTCGTCCACTGCGAGTACCGCGCCTCTAAAGCTTTGCTTTCGCGATCTTGTCGCGACTTCAAAGCTTTCTGTTCCATTTCATGTTTTTTAGCTAGCGCAGCTTTTCTATTTGAGAGCTCCTGAAGCATTTTACTTTCCTGGTTTTCTTTATTCATAATCTTCCCTCTTAATTTCAACCTACATCAGGCCAGGCTATATCCTACCAAATTTTAATACCATGCCAAGCGTCAGTTTATTTGCAAACTACATTTACCACTTCAACCTATTTTAAGTTATTGGCCCCAAATTTTATTAATAAAGTCTCTTGATATATGAACCTGGGCAGATGGATGGAAGAGAGCATCAGATAATGAGAACTACACAAGGAAATTAATTGAAATATTATCTTTAGTCGTTCGAACGCCATCTAAGTTCACGAATAACTAAATGGCGTCACCGTCGACGTTTAAAACTAGCGATTCAAGCGCCGCACTAATAAGGTCACGATTAATATTAAATACCAATCAGCCAAAGGCCAATAAAGCGCTTTGACTCCAGACGGGCCAGCATATTTTAGGTGATCACCATTCATCTGGCCCTTCTTAAATGATTAATGTTGAATTAGCTAATTCTACCCCATCAACTTCAAGATCTGAAATGGTAAGGGTAAAATCAGCAAAGCTATCCAAATCCAACATAGTCAATGTAAACAGGGGGTTGTCAGTTGGTATGCCGGAGAGTGATATGGCTGCAAAGGTGATCGTCCCTTCTTCAGAAAACTCTTCATTAGTTACTCCAATAAAGCCATTTGCATAGCTGAAAGAAGTAAAGCTTGCATCTGTAGGATCGAAGGTCAAAGTTGTCGCCAAAGTAGTAACACCGTCAGCGTCTTTATCTTTTGTTTCGTCTAAGTAAAAATCTAGTACTGGCGCTTTTTTAGTTCCACTATTTATTACTGAAATAGCTCCAATGCTTTCAACAAGTACATCTGCCACTGTAGCAGTGCTGGCAGTAGTGATGATCTCCGCTGTCCCAAATTCGTCCGTATATGATACCTGAGCGGAAATCGTTTTTCCAATTTCAGAGGATGTAAGGATGTATGTGGATGTGTTCGCACCAGCGATAACTATATCGCCTGCTTTCCAAACGATTGTTAGAGACCCTAAACCGTCTTCATCTACTACCGAACTGGTATCGAGAGTTAAGATCGAGTCTTCACTGTTTGATCCAGAAATAATTATAGACCCAGTCGGTGCATCATTCACGTTCTCAATTATAGCAGTTACAGATGTGGCGAGGCTTTCTGTTATGCCTCCGCTATCTACGTAAGTTACCTTGCCACTAACTGACGCCCCAACATCTTGCTGGGTAAGGGTATAATTAGAAGAAATCGCACCGCTTATGGTCTCGCCATCACGCAACCAGCTAAAACTAAAATCTCCAAGACCGTCGGCGTCAGCGATAGTGCTTGTATCCAAGCTAAGTACTTTTCCTTCAATTGCTTCTCCACTTAGCGTGACACTGCCAGTAGGAACATCATTTTTATTTGATATAGCGTTGGTACTTGCGGAAGTTACAGTCTCAGAAGTGCCTTGCTGGTCGGTATATGTCACGGTAACTGAGATCTTTTTGCCAACGTCTGTTTCGCCAAGCGTTAGGGTCGTGCTTGTCTCACCAGAAATAGCAGTTTCATCTCTCATCCACTGATATAAGAATGCGCCAAGCCCATCTATATCAGATAAGCCACTTGTATCGGCTGTTAAAATATCTTCCTGTGCCGGCGTGCCTGATATTTTCAAAATACCGCTCGGTGCATCATTTACGTTTTCAACTTGAGCCGTTACTGAACTTGAGAATGTTTCCGTAGTATCAGATCCATCTTTGTAGCTTACATTTAGTGATAGAGCGCTTGCCACATCGCTTTGGGAAAGCGTAAATTCTTTTGAGGTTGCACCGCTAATCTCTATCCCATCTCTAAACCACTGGTATTCTGCTATACTGGCAATATCAGAACTGTCTTCATCGATAATTTTAGAAATATCAGCTGTTAAA
>DDCS01000014.1:4702-4985 GCA_002335345.1 Flavobacteriaceae bacterium UBA2000
GACATCTATTTGGAATTTCGAAGCCGATTTTTTCCCGCCAGCGTCTTCAACATTAAGAACTACATCATAGCTGCTTTGCACTTCAAAATTTGCAACAGCCTTTAAGCTTAGCTCACCAGTCTCTGACAGGTTAAACTTTCCAGCGTCTGTGCCTGCAAGGCCGTAAACTAGAGAACTTGAATCTTCGTCTGTTGCACTAAATGTACCTACTGATAAGTCAGTTGCATTCTCGGTGATCTTGGACGAAGTGATTATAAGCGCACTTGGCGCCAAATTTGCAGAT
>DDCS01000006.1 GCA_002335345.1 Flavobacteriaceae bacterium UBA2000
TTCAACTTGAGTTTGGTCGTCCATTGATATTCTCCGAAATAAATAAAACGTCGTTCTTATACCGAACGCTACAGCCTTACGAGGTCACGCCTGCGGGGGCGGTCCGGGCATTGTATTATTCTTCCATTGTGGACCGCTATGCGCCAATTCATGACCAAAGAGCCAAACCCGACAGACATTAGGACACCAATTTTGTCCTCAAAAGGCCGAACATCAACATAAACAACAGCGCCTATCACCACTTCTGTCAATCAAACAGATTAGCCAATTTGAACGCTGCCTTGATTCCTTGGCTTTGCTTACCCTTACAACCCCACTCAGCGCCTTAGGCCTAATGGTTTGTTGAGGAGATTAGCTCCCCTATCAGCTTATCCAACCGCTAGGGGCTGAGTTACTAATTGGACAAAGATTCTTTGATTTCAAGTGCTATTTTGTCAATCCGCTCATGCATTTTTTCCAGGGTACCGGCCGAGTAATTCTCAATCCAGTAATCAATTCGAACAAATTGATCTTGTCCGACCCCGGATCTAAGGTCCTTCAGTCTTGCCTGGTATTCACCTTCGTTCTTCGGTATCGCGTTCTTGTATAGATTTAAACGATCAAGGAACTCAACGGGGGACGGCAAAACACCCAACCCATTTTTAATGTTCGGATCAACCGGGATACCCCAAAAATCAAAAATTGGCGCTAAATTAACCCCCACGGCAAAAGAAGACCGATAGACAAATTCATCATCCGAAATCTCGTAATCCTTTATATATTCATTCCTTATGTTTTTTTCATAGAAAACATTATGGGATTTACCGACAGCCTCCCAGCCATAAAGATCGGCCAACTCAATTGTTCTGGCCCAACTCTTCGTCTGGTAACGCATTTGATTGCCGCCATACAAGACATCATTCTCACCGCAAACCCTTTCCTCTACCTGCCAATCGACTGTAAACATGAGGTCAAAAGCTGCATCAAGCCTTGTAAACGGCTGAAACCCGGAATTTTGCAATGCTGTATCAATTGGCAGTTTTGCCACATTACTATCAATAACGGCTTTTAGAAGATGAACATTGCTCTCCTGTTCCTGGCAACCCAGCGTTGGAAGATTATGTAAGTGCCCCATCTCATGCCAATAAGTCCGGTTACTTTGAAAAGGCGAAAACCAGAGCCCGTCTTCGGTCTTATCCTTGATTGAGGGCGAGCCATCATAATCGCCATAAGTTGGATAGCTTGCTGCCATTGCTGTTCCGCAAGCAATAATTTGAGCATCCACAACAAGCCACTCCGCTCTAACGCGTTGTGTTGGCCTGCCGGCCATTAGCATAACCTCATCAAGTGATCGACCCATTAAATCAAGCATTGCTATCGGATTTTCGTAATTAGCCGAGTATTCAAGCGGATAGGTTAAGTTGAATTTATCACTCACGATCTCGAACCAAGGAACTTCTGCGCTTTGTATGTCGGCTTGAAACTGAGCCAAGCTGGTATTCATTCCTTTCAAATCAAAGGTGCTTAACGTTGGCAGATTGACTGCATTTTCGATCAAAATGTCGACGACTCCGGCGTCGCTTCCGCTCGGCACAATTATATAAAGCCCGCCGCCAAATGGATTCGCGACGTGAACGGTAGTCTTATCGAGCGGAAAAGTGTTCGCAATACGATTAAAGCGCCTCGTCTCCGACCAACAAGCTAAATTACCGCCATGAATACCCACTTGAACCTGCCATCCTTTATCCAGGATTTCCTTCGGCAATTTCAACGTAACCAGTTGACCTGGTGGTGCATAGGTACCGGTCGGGCGAAGAACCGTTTCATCATTATTGATGTGGTAGCCAGGACTTTCCTTGTAGGTTCCATCAACGGCCACAGTCCTGTTAATAAGCTCTGCATTTTCTGAGATACTGCCTGGAAACACCTCTAATTCTTTGAAAGACAGTCCCTCTATCGTCATAACCTCATCAGCGGTAAACATTTTATCGAAGATCCATTCTTTGAAAAAATGCGCTAATTGTTTCGTAAAGGACAGGGTCTTGATATTTGTTTTAACCGCAGGCGCGTAGATTGACCCTTCTCTATTTTCAACCGCCGTCAAAAACGCAACCACCTTTTCAGAAACCGGGGCCCATTCGCCCTTAAAAAGCGCCGTGATGTCCTGATAGTAGACCTCGCTGGTATCAAGAGCGTTATTTTCCAAGCTCACTATCAGCTCTTGCAGTAACTTATTAATCTCTTCGGATTCTTGAATAATTGACGGATTTCCGACCGTTACGCTATCCACTAGGATCGGTATGTCGGTATTCTCCTCAGCCTCGTTAAAACCATTTCTTACGCCGAACAACTGAAACTTCGCTTCATCGCTGAATAAGTACTCATGAACCAACTTAGGATCACCATCCCAGGCAGGGAAGTTCGTGAATTTATTCACCGCGCCATCTACGATAATACTCACGGACGGTACCGTCGCATTAAGATCGACAACCAGTTTTAAGTCATACCAAACTCCGGGGTACAGCGGCGTCTGCTGCGCAAAAAATTTAAACCCAGCGATACCGTTAACCGAATTTCCAGAATAGAACCCTACATTATAATAATTAAGTTCATCTCCTTCCTCAGGTGGCGTTAAAAAAAAGCACACACCGAGCCCCGTCTGCCGGCAGTCTTCATCTAACATGTTTGAAATAAGGGGGCGCTGGGCGTCAACAAATTGTGGTATTTTGACACGGATCGACAGTTCAATTGTCTCACCAAGACCTAAACAAGGCGCTGTGTATTCTGGTAGTTCGAGATAACTTAAACGATCGTTGAGAATCAATCCGTCTGTTTTTTCATTCACCGATTGATATTGAATGACTGCCGCGTCTAAAAGGCTGGGGGTATCAGGGTCATCAATATTTTTTGTCCATAGCGCCGCTTTGTGCTCACCACTATTGTCCAATAAATTTCGGTCAAACTCATAAGTGAACACATTTTGATTCTTACAAAACTCGGATATAAACGCTTGAGTTAGCGGTGTTGTCTCACTTGTGTAACCTCCGAAGTTGGTGTCTTGCAGGAATTGTCGTATTTCATACAATTTCGGCTCTTGACGATTAATTTGAGCCGCTATATCTATTTCCACATCATTTTTGACATACCCAAATGTGAAATGCCAAGTCTTCGGGCCGGGGCATGGATCACCAACAAGCGCCGGGTCAGCGTTGATGGTAAATTCTGAAAGGCCAAGCGTGTACATTGATATTGGAACTGAAATATCCATCGAGCACCGTTCTTCGGGCGGCCACTTATCAACATATGCAATGGCTTTTGCGACCTTATAGCCCTCAGGCGCCTTAAACGTGCGCTCGGTTCCTTCCGCCATCTCATAAATTTCAACAAATTCGTACTGTGTCGCATCAATTTTTTCCGTCACGCGTATCGTAACGCCTTCAACAATCTGCAAATATTCCGTTTCAATGTTCTGTATCTGTTCCGTGTTCGGCGATTCCGATTCTAGATTTACATCCTTGAAATCTTTGAAGCCTTGCAGATGAGTAACGACCTCAGTGGCGGTTTGACGACGCCCTGCCTCGGAGATCGCGCCTTTGATGAGCGCATCACCGGAAAAGCCAAACAGTGCCCGCAAAATTAAAAGGCCATCAGTTAACGGCGCCACAACGCCATCGTCATCAATGTCTAAATCAATTCCAGTCTCGTCTAATAACGCGCCAATGTCCTCGGGATCCGTTCGCTGCGCTTCCGCGCCAAGCGCACCGCTAGTTAAAGCGATACCTGTAAAGCCGAACAAATGCCTAAGAATTAGCAAGCCGTCGGTTAGCGGCTCTGTCCGACCATCATCATCCACGTCCAACTCAAATTGGGCGAACACCGGGGCGACCACAAGTAAACAAAGCACCATACTCACAAGCAAACCGTTCAATTTTGCTTGTAGGTAGCAGAACAAATGTCGCATTTTAAACACCAACCTTAATGGATGATTTTTCCCCGCCTCGAAATTCAACGACATTCGGACGGCCTCGAGTGCTTCAAGCAGAACTGATTCATTACTCAATTTTCGCGATAATTTTAGAAGAGCGCTTATGAATTGTAAAATAAACCGGCGCAAAGATACCTGACCCGCAATCTTAGTGATCTAAAAACCCTTTCGGTCGCAAGCAACGGGTCACAATATTATAGTGAACAAGGAAACTGGTAAGCCCTAGTTTTTACACGCTTAAAAAATAAAGGCCTTCGCTTCCCTCATCAGGCGCATTTCGAACATTAAATGGGGCCGCTTGCCTAGCGGCAGAGCTACTTCGTCTATATTATCAGCGACACAGTTAAAGATTCTTTTAAGGACAAGATCATAGCGATTGATAAAACAAAGGTAGCCAAAGCAGCCATAGATTTACTGCATAATAACCAGCCTTAGTCGCTTACACAGCCTTACCAGCAACCGGTTCATTAAGATGTGATGCCTCAGGAAATCGTTGAATATTTCAGAGCGTTTACGTGCCCTACTCGCGACAAACATTACCAGAAGGCCGTTTAACGCGGCGAAAACAGTCAAAGGATTTTTAAAGAGCATGGAAGAATTTAAACC
>DDCS01000151.1:0-1853 GCA_002335345.1 Flavobacteriaceae bacterium UBA2000
AAAAAATCAAAAAATCCCATGCTGCAGTGATTGTATTGGTGAATAGGTGGCGATTCCTAACAAATGTAATAAAATTTAGTGCTTAAAGTGACGCGTTCCGGTAAATACCATAGATAAATTATGCGCATTGCAATAGTCAATGCTGAGCTGATCTTTTATGGAGCCACCAGGCTGAATAACCGCCCTTATTCCAGCGTGATCTGCAATCTCAACGCAGTCCGGAAATGGGAAAAATGCATCACTGGCCATGACCGCCCCATTGAGGTCGAAATTAAAGGATTTTGCTTTTTCAATGGCTTGTCTTAAGGCATCCACTCTTGAGGTTTGCCCTGTGCCACTGGCATAAAGTTGACCGTCCTTTACAAGGACAATGGTATTGGATTTGGTGTGCTTGCAAATTACTGAGGCAAACAACAGGTCGTCGATTTGTGCTTGTGTTGGGGCTTGATCGGTCACGACGGTCAAATCACTTTGCTTATCGGTTTGGGCATCGCGTTCTTGGCGTAAAACACCGTTGAGGCAGGTTCGTAGCGTGTGATCAGGACTAGAAAATAATTTTTGGGTCAGGAGAATTCTATTTTTCTTTTGGGATAAAAGGGTAAGTGCTTCTTGGCTAAAACTAGGCGCAATAACAACTTCACAAAAAAGTTCATGAATCTGGCCGGCCGTTTCGAGATCAATTTTTTGATTGGCGATAAGGACACCACCAAAGGCAGAAACCGGATCTGCGGCAAGGGCCTTTGCATAGGCCTCGCTCAAACTTGTCCCTTGCGCCATGCCACAAGCATTATTGTGTTTTAAAATGGCAAAGCAGGGTGGCGTGTCGGGGGCTTGAAATTCATTCATCAGTTGCACAGCGGCGTCGACATCGAGTAGGTTGTTATAACTCAGTTCTTTGCCGTGTAGTTTGTCAAACATCTGGTCCATGGCGCCAAAAAATTCTCCTTTTTGATGCGGGTTTTCTCCGTAACGCAATGATTGACCTTGGTTCAGGCTTAGTTTTAAGTGATTCAGACCCGTCTCTTGATTGAAGTAATTAAAAATCGCCGTGTCGTAGTGAGAAGAACAAGCAAAAGCTTTTGCGGCAAAACGTTTTCTTTGAGCTAGGGTAGTCGTCCCGTTTTGGGCCTCAAGCAAGTCTAAAAATTCTTGATAATCTGCCACTGAAGAAACACAAAAAGTATCGGCAAAGTTTTTTGCAGCAGCCCGAATCAAAGAAATCCCCCCGATATCAATTTTTTCGATAATGGCCTGTGCATCAGCACCAGATGCAACTGTTTGCTCAAAAGGGTAGAGGTCAACAATGACTAAATCTATTTGAGGAATAGAGAATTCACTCATTTGTGACTGATCCCCTGGATGGTTTTGACGATTCAGGATTCCTCCAAATATTTTTGGGTGCAATGTTTTTACCCGTCCACCCAAAATAGACGGATATTCGGTAAGATCCTCCACCGCCACAACGGGAATACCCATATCTTGTATGAATTGTTCAGTTCCACCGGTGGAATAAATGGTAACCCCGTGGTCATTTAATTTTTTTACAATTGGGGCAAGACCGTCTTTGTGAAATACAGAAATCAGGGCTGATCGAATAGGGAGCGCTTGTTCCATGGAATTTTGTGTGAAATGAAGCCACAAAAGTAAGGAAATAAGCGCTAAAAACCGGGCTAATTTTCCTTTAAAAAGTCCTACCTTTAGACTTTAAAATCAAAGCCAAAAATACCCATGATTGTTTATTTGCGCGTACTTAGAGAAAGCATCAATTTTGCAATTAGCGCTTTGATTAACAATAAGTTGAGGACATTTCTTTCCCTGCTCGGGGTCACTATTGGTATTTTTTCAATCATTGC
>DDCS01000151.1:1899-24524 GCA_002335345.1 Flavobacteriaceae bacterium UBA2000
AGTTTTTCTTTTGGCCCCACAGAAGTCCCGCGTTGGAAGTGGGAACAATTCCCTGTTTCCTCCTACGAAGAATATCAATATTTAAAGAAAAACTTAAATCAAGCGCAAGCGGTTGCCTTTAACTTAAATGTGCGCAACGAAACAATAAAGTTTGAAGACCGTTCTGTTGAGAATGCAAACATCGGTGCCTTTTCTCATGAATACTACGATATTGAGTCCTTGCAAATAGACCAAGGAAGATTTTACAATGAGTTGGAATCGAACAATGGGGCACAGGTCGTCGTTATTGGACATGAAATTGCGACATCCTTGTTTTATGAGGCGGAACAGGCCGTAGGGAAAAAAGTTCGACTCTATGGTAAAAAATTTACGGTCATTGGGGTGCTTAAAAAAGAGGGTTCTATTTTTAATGACTCCAAGGATACTTTTGTCTTTGTACCGGTAAATGTTATTCGCAATATATTTGGCGCCAACAATCGCAATTTGTTTCCATTTATTATTATGAAACCTAAGCCGGGAACGGATAACGAAGCCTTTATCGCTGACCTGAAATTAAAAATGCGCTTAAAGCGTGGATTGCGCCCAGAGCAGGAAGATGATTTTTTTGTCAATCAATTACAGGGGTTTGCTGATGCCATTGACGATATAACGGGGACGATGAATTTTATCGGTATTATCATCAGTGCGTTTTCCCTATTGGTCGGTGGTTTTGGGATCGCTAACATTATGTTTGTCAGTGTTAAAGAACGCACAAGTTTAATTGGGATTCAAAAGTCTTTGGGCGCCAAACGTCGTTTTATCTTGTATCAATTTTTATTTGAGGCGATGATTCTGGCAATTATCGGAGGGATTTTTGGTCTTATTCTGGTCTTTATTGCCTCAATAATTGCCTCTCAATTTACAGGTGATTTTGAGTTTGTGCTCTCTCCGTTTAACATGCTCATTGGGACGGTGGTTGCGGCCTTAATTGGCCTTATTTCAGGAATATTGCCGGCGTTAAAAGCCTCTAAGCTCGATCCAGTCGAGGCGATCCGTACGGGAATGTAATGAACACGCCAATATCGCTCTTTAAGCTAGGAGTGCGTTACCGAGAAACTCTTTTGTCGGAGATCCACGCTGAGTTGAGCCCAATCTTCAGCCAATGTCCAACGAAGCTCAATGAGGTCAACATCAGTATCAATAATCTCCAATTGTCCATTAAAAGCAGGATGATGCCCGCGCAACCTGATTAATTCAAGTTGGTTTAGAACAAGTGATGAATTGATCCTTTCCTGAATTTGGTCATGAGTCAAGTTGGTGCGGTTTATTTCTTTATGGTTCCCTTGATCTGTATCGGCGGCCACGTAGTCGTTAGTACCGCCAAACAAATCCAGATACCATATTTGCGGTGTTCCCGGCATAAAAAGTTGCAGAGCGCGCGCCAAGAGCATTTTATCAGTATCCTCGCCTAGAGCACTAAAATAGGTTGCATTAACTTGATAATAAGCGATTTTTTCCCCGTCAGGGCCAAAAAGATTCTTAATGCGCCCTCCTCGGGCTACAATTTTTTCGATCAACGCTTCGATTTGATTCGTAGAAAGCAGTCCGTCACCACTGGCCGGATGCTCTGGATCTCCATCGAGGTCCAGTAGGGGAATGCCATCGTGGCATCCGAGCATATTGATGAGTCTAAAGCCCTTTTCTAGAATTTCCTGAGCCCATTTGATCAGTGGCGCTTTATCGCGATTTTCAATGGTGTGAATAATTAATCCAGGTAAGAAAAAATCATAAATTGGAAAGCCTTGAGCACTGACTTGATCGTGAAGATGTTTTCCATATTGTGCATGGATTTCAGGTAAAACGGCTAAGGACAAGTCTTGTGCCATTTTTTGCAATCGATTCAGGTATTGCCAAGTTTCGGGAACATTAAAAAAGTTACTTTCTCCAACAGCCTTGTGCAAATAAGCAAAGGCGTCAAGGCGTATGATTTGCCCGCCATAATCGCGGAGTTTTTTTAGCGTGTCTTCATAGTATTTCCAGACAGAAGCGCTTTCAGCATTGAGATCCATCTGTCCTAACAAATGCAAGTGTCGCCTAATTATGGGGACCACCTCCAGGACATTGTGCCCAAGGCTTTCGATCGCTTGACTTGGATTATTGCCTTGTATGAGCTCGTTTTCAATGGTTTTGAACAGGGCTTTGCTTTGCTCTTGGTCTAGGTTTAATTCAAGACGACAATCTTCGATAAAAGGGACGGCAAGGGTTATCTTTTGGTAAAATGTATTCCAATAAGGTCTAAAACTATTGTCTGGGAATGGAACTTGCAAAATCGGTAAGCCGGGTTTCCGCGTAAAAAGTTTTTCTTTGAATTCAGCTTTTGGAATGACAACGCCCTGGGCGTTAAGTGTCCCATAACCCTCCCAAAAACGGTTCCAATCGATAAAGAAGTCGAGATAGGGAGAATGATCGCCATGCTTGATCAAGTCCTTGAACTCTGGAGCACCCACCGAAAGGTGGTTTAACACAATATCCAGTTTTAATCCAATCCCTAAAGATTTTAACTGACGTAAATCTTCCTCGGTAACAAAGGACTCATTTAAATGGTAATCAATAATTGAAAAGCCTCGATCCAAATCGGAATGAAAAACCGTGGGCAAAAGGTACAGGCTTTGAAAAACACCGCTGAAGTTTTTTTCAGCGAGGAGTCTCGTTAAATAGGAGATGGACCCGCCTAAACTATCGGGGTAGGCATTGAGAATGATGCCTTTTTGAATTTGATTTTGATTTAGTGGACTATCCATGAATTTCTTCGGGAATATAATCTTCAGGCCAGGCTTGGGCAATTTGGGCATTAACCCACTCCAAAAATTCGATATCTGCTTGACCAAAGGCGTCTATCTGTTCAGAGTCGATATCAATTTGTCCTATATTTTTTCCTCGGACAAATAAAGGCACGACGAGTTCAGATTTAACCGTTAAACTACAGGCAATATAATTGTCTTGCGCGCTGACGTCAGGCACTAAAAATGGCGTGTTAGATTCTGCTACCTGCCCACAAATTCCTTTGCCAAAGGGGATACTGGTGTGATCCGTTGGGGCACCGCAATAGGGTCCAAGATGTAGGGTTCTTGTATCCGCATTGGCGAAATAAAAGCCCACCCAAGTGTAGTGGTTTAAAGTACGTTGGAGTAGGTCACACAATTGCTGAAGCTGGGTGTTAAATGATTCAGCATTATTTTGAAAGATGTTTAAAACCTCCTGGCGTGGCGCATTCATATTTCAATTTTTATGTAAAGGTATTTAAATATTGCTTTATTGCTGTCGAACATTGGGGTTTCCTAAAGGATAAAAAATTAACTTTGATCGTATGATGAATTTATTCAAAATTTATCGGCCCGTATGGCAATTTCTCCTGGTTTTTTTCGGGACCTATGGCGTTTTTAGCAGTCTTTATTTTTATTACCTAGACTATTGGCGTGCGCGACAGGTGGTTGATCCGATTACCAACTTGGTGGGGCAACAAGTTCAATGGACCCTAAAATATCTGGGATTTAACGGTGTTGTGACGCCATGGGCCGGAACAGAAGACTTAGTGATATCCGTTATGAATCAGCCTGTGGCACGCTTGGTTGAAGGGTGTAATTCGTTGAGCGTCATGATTTTGTTTGCGGCATTTGTCATCGCGATACCACAAAAAATAGCACGTTCTCTCTTATTCCTTCTTTTTGGCTTTATGGCCCTGTATACCATCAATATTTTGCGTATTGTACTCATTAGTATGGGTATCTATGCGCGCCCGAGTTGGACCACAATCCTACATGATTTGGTTTTTCCAGGGATCATTTATGGTACGGTTCTCTTGCTCTGGATCATTTGGATTTGGCAGTATAAATCTAAAGTCAATTCTCATGGATAGTCGTCGATTTACTGCTTTGGGGTTAAGTATTTTTGGTTTGTTTGCCGTGCGCTTTTTTGAATCTGATCTCTTTTATGATCCATTAATTGATTTTTTTAAGGGAGGCTATCAGTCGGAATCTTTGCCAAAAATCAATGAGCTGAGCTGGGGGTTTAATTTATCGGGGCGTTACCTATTGAATGCTATTTTATCTTTGATCATATTGAATACAATTTTTCAAAAAAAGACGATAATTCAATTTTCTGTAATCCTTTATGGAGCGATTTTTTTGGTTTTTCTACCGTTATTAGTGGTGCTCATTCATTACTATGTTCCAGGGGAATATCGAGGATTATTTTATGTCCGCCGTTTTTTAATTCATCCTGTCTTACTTTTGTTATTAATCCCGAGCTTTTACATGCTTGGGCCAAAAAAAAACATTTAATTTTGCTAAAATTCACGAACATGCGCCACTTTTTAATTCTATCAATTTCGTTTACGTTGACCTTTTTTTCTTGCCAAGAAAATCCGAAAAACACACCAGAATATGCTCAAATGGAGCGCATTTTAGCCATACACGACGCGGTGATGCCAGAAATGGGCACAATAAGTGGTCTTATTGGTCAATTGGAGCCTGCATTTGTCGCAGACTCAACGCTTGTGAACTACGCCGCGGCAGTGGAGGATTTAAAAATGGCTAACGGGGCGATGATGCAATGGATGATTGATTTTAGTGAGGATTTTACAACGGATGAAATTATGGGGAAAACCATGATTGACTCAGAAAAACAAAACCTGCTGGATCGCTATGAAGAATCTGCAAATGGTCTTAAATTAAAAATGCTCGGGGCCATAGAACAAGCTCAGGACTTGACCAAGGATTAAATTCAACGGCCTATTGATGTTAAAGCAATAATGCGTAAATTTGCATCATGCGCGTAGTTTTCTCTATTGTCATGAGTGTATTGATGCTGACCACTAATCTCGGTTGGATTCAGACGACGCACTATTGCTTAGGAAGGCCTGTCGAAGCCAATTTCGGTCTTGAAGTTACGCATCTGAGTTGTAATATGGTTATGGCGGTGGGATGTTCTGAAGAAATGGAGCAAAAACCGGGATGTTGCCATAATGAGTTCAGTAAATTTTCATTAGATCAGCATCTTTTAGGGCAAGGCTTTGATCTTATTCCACAAACGGAATTTTTCGAAATACCTCAATTAGGTATAATTGACTTTTCCTACACTACGCCCGAAGTTCCTGTGTGTTTTTTTGGCGCTACCCGCGAGGAGCCCCCTCCAAAACAAACCCATTTATTTATTCTTAATCAGCAATGGCTAATTTGATGGAATGTCGTTTGTCTTAACGATAATTAACTCCATTAAATTAAACCATTATGCATTATATCTTATATCTGGAAGGACTCACCTGCATGGGGTGTGTTAGAAGTATTCGCGAGGCCTTAGTCGAGGTCGCTGGAATACATATTATTGACATTGAATTAGAAACAGGTCGTTTCGAATTTTCCCTATTGCAAGGAATCGAGCTCGAAACGGTCATCCAATTAATTCCCGCTAAATTTACAGTGCTTACGCAAGATCAATATCTCGCTGGCCGAAAGAAGTCAATAAAAACAGACAAGCCCCTGGCCAAGGCATCTGTGTCCAAATGGCGTCAATTGCGCCCTTTGTTCCTGATTTTCGCATTTCTGTTCGGGGTAAATGCCCTTAATGCCTTAGTGTATCAGTTTAGCTTTGAGGCATTTATGTTGGACTTTATGGCAGGATTTTTTCTCGTCTTTAGTTTTTTTAAGTTTTTAGATTTAAAGGGTTTTGTTAGTGCATTTTCCGGATACGATCCCATAGCCAATCGCTTGGGTCTTTACGGATGGATTTACCCTTTTATTGAATTGACTTTAGGTTTGTTGTTGTTGACGAATACAGGGGTGAATTTTGCGCTTTACGCTACCCTGTTCATTTTGGGCGTAACTACCATAGGGGTGATTCAACAGTTGCGTCAGCGCAATAAAATTGTTTGCGCCTGTTTGGGTAGCGTTTTAAACTTGCCAATGACCGAAGCCACATTAATTGAGAATCTTGTCATGATCCTCATGGCCGGAATGTTACTCATCGGATAATGGATATTTCGTTCAAAAAAAATATTGGATTTACGGGACTCATGCTGGCCTTGATGGTCCCTGCGCTAATGAATGGGCAAATCACTTTAAAAGGTGAGCTCTTTGATTCTACCGCAGGTCAAAAGCAGACACTCTTTGGGGCTAATGTCTATCATCCACAAAGTCAATCCGGAACAATTACCGACGAAAATGGCGTATTTAGTCTAGAAATTCCCAGATTACCGGCGCGCCTTGTAGTGAGCTATGTCGGTTATCAATCGGACACCCTGGATATTAAGGATGTATCGTTTATTTCATATGGGCTTAGTCCGGAAAGTGACTTGGAACAAGTCGTTGTTAAGACTCGGAGAAGTTCTCAATTTATTTCGTCATTCAGTACTGAGCAGGTTATTCGTGTGAGTAGTGATGAATTATTAAAGGCCGCCTGTTGTAACCTTTCTGAGAGTTTTGAAACGAACCCGGCCATCGATGTAAATTTTTCAGATGCGGTCACGGGAACAAAACAAATCAAAATGCTCGGGCTAACCAGTCCTTATATTTTAATTACTGCAGAAAACATTCCAGTGGTGCGCGGTGCCGCGCAGAGCCTTGGTCTGAGTTATGTTCCAGGGACTTGGGTGGAAAGTATGCAAATTACCAAGGGTGCCGGTAGTGTCATCAATGGCTATGAGAGCATTGCGGGTCAAATCAACGTGGAGTTGCAAAAGCCGGTCAGTGATCAGCCTTTTTATTTCAACGCATTTTTGGCAGGTAATGGTCGACAAGAATTTAATGCCCATTTGAATACTGTGGTAAGCGATAAATGGCATACGGGTATTTATTTACATGGCAATCAACGCCAGCGGTCTGTGGATCGCAATAATGACGGATATTTAGACACCCCTATTGCTAAACAGCTCAATGTTTTAAACCGATGGCAGTACATTGATGGTGAGCGTGGTCTGGTCAGTTTTATCAATGCAAGGGTCCTTAGAGATCACAAGATTTCTGGACAAAGTGCATTTCGGGCTGATCTGGCGCCGCAATCTCAAAATGCTTGGGGGAGCACCATAGAGACAGATCGCGCAGATTTGTCTGCAAAATTAGGTTATGTCAATCCGGACATCACCTGGCAAACAGCGGGGATTCAAGGGGCATGGAGCTTGCACAATCAGAAAAGTAGCTTTGGGTTAAGGCCTTATGATATTGACCATCAAAGTGCTTATCTGACCTTGCTGTACAATTCAATAATAAGCGATACACGGCATAAGATAAAATTTGGTCTCAATGGCACTTACGATCGCTATGAGGAGCGATTATCTTTAGATGCTTTAGGCGTAAACGAAACTCGATTCAACCGGACAGAGCGAGGAATTGGTGTCTTTACCGAATATGCCTATAACGATTTGGACAAGCTTGGGGTGACTTTGGGACTTCGTTTGGATCAACATAATTTATTGGGATTGTTTTTCACCCCGAGATTACACCTGAAATATCAAATACTGCCCGAAACAACCCTACGGGGGTCTATAGGACGGGGTAAGCGTATTCCTAATATTTTTTCAGAGCATCTGAATGTCTTCACTACAGGCCGCAATATAATTATTGAAACCGGCAGTGATCGCCCTGAAAATAACGCTCAAGAATCAACGGGAAATTTTTATGGTTTACACCCAGAGATCGCTTGGAATTATGGATTTTCACTGCAACAAAAAATTTCTGTTGGCACAAGGAAAATGACTTTAGGGTTTGATTATTACAGAACTGATTTTGAGCGTCAGGTTGTTGTTGATTGGGAACAAGTCGGGTCCGTTCGCTTTTATAATAATGTAGGTTCGAGTTGGGCACAGTCTTATCAGTTTGATCTCTCGTATCGACCTTGGGATCTTTTTGATATGCAATTGGCCTACAAATATTATGATTTAAGTACGGCCTTTGATTCAGGGGACAAGCGGCCTATTTTGACTCCAGAACATCGTGTATTTGCCAATTTGGCCTATGAATTAGAGGGAATTCGTCCAAACCACCCATTAAAGTTTGATGTCACATTTAATTGGTTGGGAAATCAACGATTACCAGAATTACCCCAAGTCGCAGCCTTATACGGCCAGTCCTTTACACCGACCGTGATGACCTTAAGTGGTCAGATCACAAAACAATGGGGCCCCCATTTTGATTTGTATTTTGGTGTTGAGAATATTGGGGATTTTCGACAAGATCAGCCGATAATTAATGGTGATCAGCCCTTTGATTCTGACTTTGATAGCAGCATGGTTTATGGACCAATTTTTGGACGCATGTGGTATACTGGGATGCGTTATAAATTCGAATAATATTGAAACAGAAAATAATTGAAGAACAAACAAAAACAAATGAAGAATAATCAAAAAACAAAATCAATGAAAAATTTAATAACATTATTAGCCGTGTTCATGGCGATGAATCTTTCAGCGCAAGACAAAAATGCTAAAGGGAGTTTAGAAGTAGATGGTGTCTGTGGTATGTGTAAGGCGCGTATAGAAAAAGCGGCAATCAAATTGACCGGGGTAAAATCAGTTCAGTGGAGTGTTGAAAGTCATGAGCTTAAAGTAATTTATGACGCTCGAAAAACCAATTTGGATAGCATAGCCAAACAGGTAGCCAATGCGGGCCATGACACCAAAAAATTTACGGCGCCAGATGCTGCATACAATGCCGTTAACCCTTGTTGTAAATATCGGGATGAGGAAGTGATAAAAGCCCATCAATAAAAAAACCGCGGCACTTGTGCCGCGGTTTTAAGGGATTCTTTTTGGTTATGATGATTACATCATGCCAGGCATACCACCGCCACCCATTGGAGGCATTGCTGGGGCATCTTCTTTGATATCCACCAAAGCACATTCTGTAGTTAGAATCATCCCCGCTACAGACGCAGCATTTTCTAAGGCGACACGAGTCACTTTCTTAGGATCAATGATCCCTGCCTTGAGCATATCTACATAACCATCGTTTTTAGCATCGTAACCAAAGGACTTATTGCCTTCCATTACTTTGTTGATGACCACGGATCCTTCACCGCCAGCATTTTCTACAATAGTTCTGAGCGGTGCTTCAATGGCTCGAGCAACGATTTGAATTCCTGTTGTCTCATCTAGAGAATCACTGGTCATTTTGGCCAATACATTTTTTGCACGGACTAAAGCGACACCACCTCCGGCAACAATTCCTTCCTCCACTGCAGCGCGCGTGGCATGAAGGGCGTCATCTACGCGGTCTTTTTTCTCTTTCATTTCAACCTCACTCGCAGCACCAACATAAAGAACGGCGACGCCACCGGCTAGTTTAGCCAAGCGCTCTTGAAGCTTTTCTTTATCGTAATCACTTGTTGTCGTTTCAATTTGAGATTTAATTTGACCAACACGGGCCGTTATGTCTGCTTTTTTACCAGCGCCATTAACGATGGTTGTATTGTCTTTATCAATGGTAACTGTTTCAGCAGTTCCCAACATATCGATAGTCGCGTTATCAAGGGTAAATCCACGTTCTTCTGCAATTACGGTTCCTCCAGTTAAGATGGCAATATCCTCGAGCATCGCTTTGCGACGATCTCCGAAACCTGGTGCCTTAACCGCAGCGATTTTTAGTGACCCGCGTAATTTGTTCACAACTAAAGTCGCTAGTGCTTCCCCTTCAACATCCTCGGCAATAATCAAAAGCGATTTGCCTTGTTGCGCTACCGGCTCTAAAACCGGCAACAAGTCTTTCATATTGCTGATTTTTTTGTCGTATAACAATATCATCGGGTTCTCTAACTCGGTGTGCATTTTCTCACTGTTGGTGACAAAATAGGGCGATAAGTAACCGCGATCAAATTGCATCCCCTCCACAACATCGACGTAGGTTTCGGTTCCTTTGGCCTCTTCAACAGTAATGACCCCTTCTTTACCAACTTTGCCGAAAGCTTCAGCGATAAGACTTCCGATCGCCTCGTCGTTATTGGCTGAAATTGAAGCAACTTGCTGAATTTTCTCAGAAGAGTTCCCCACTTTAGTGGATTGTTTTTCTAGGTCAGCAACAAGAGCCGTAACGGCTTTGTCAATCCCTCTTTTTAGATCCATTGGGTTAGCACCCGCCGCGACGTTTTTTAGTCCTTCTTTGACAATGGCTTGAGCCAATACAGTTGCTGTAGTGGTTCCGTCTCCAGCCAAGTCATTGGTTTTAGAAGCAACTTCTTTCACCATTTGAGCCCCCATGTTTTCAAGGGCATCTTCTAGCTCAATCTCTTTTGCCACGGTGACGCCGTCCTTAGTGACTTGCGGTCCACCGAATGATTTGCTGATGATTACATTGCGCCCCTTTGGTCCAAGGGTAACTTTTACTGCGTTTGCCAAAGCGTCAACACCACGTTTAATAGCGTCTCTTGCTTCGATGTCAAATTTTATGTCTTTTGCCATAGTTGTAAATTTTAAAGATTAAATGATGGCTAGAATATCGTCCTCACGCATGATGAGATAATCTTTGCCGTCAAGTTTTAATTCATTTCCTGCATATTTGCCATATAAAACTGTATCGCCCACGGCTACGGTCATTTCGTGATCCTTCTTGCCTTTGCCTACAGCAACAACAGTTCCTTGTTGCGGTTTTTCTTTAGCTGAATCCGGAATGTAAATTCCCGATGCTGTTTTAGTCTCCGCCGCCTGGGGCTCGACTACCACGCGATCTGAAAGTGGTTGAATTTTTAAAGCCATATGTAAATGATTTAAGTTAATTTATGTTTGTGTCTACCAATAGACATAAACTGTGCCATGGCATTTTTGACAGGATACTGGGCAAGGGAATGTGTCAAATTGACATTTTTCTTTTTTACGTCATACGCAATCTGTCATTGGTGATCAATAATGAGCTGGAACTGCCAAAGTTGCTCACCGTCCGAGACATGTAAAAAATAGGTGCCCCCATCTATGGAAAGTGTGTTGATTGTTTTTTCGACATTACTGCTTTGACCGCTGTATACATTTTGGCCTAGGGCATCGAAAATATTGATGCTATAGCTGCCTGCCCCCAATCGACTAAAGTCAAGGTGAAAGGCGTCATCTGAGGCATTTGGATAAGGAAAGATGGGCGACTGTTGTTGTCCTGAGCCATTGTTACCATGGATGACCGATTTTATGGTGGCATCACCTGGGCCACAATCATTCACTCCCATCACTTGGACAAGACCGTTGTAGCCTCCGTAACCCGTAAAAACCTGAGTGTTTCGTCCCGCATCTGGAGGCACTTGCCAATTGGTAGAGGTGTAGTCAAAGGGCGCCTGAACATCAAATGGATAGGGCAAGTACCATTGATAGCGTGTTGCCCCAGGGGCCTGCTGGGCTGAATAGGTCACGGTGCTTCCAGTTCTAACGGTTTCTGGGCCTTCAAGTAAGGGAGAGGGACCCGGTGTGCCAATCCAGAAGTTTTTTCTTAAGGTCTGATCACTAAAAATTGCTTCGATAAAACCCTCATGGTTGGTTTGCGTGGTTACTTCGACAGAAATGCTATGCTGGTCCGAGTGAACAATATTTAGGTTGTTCGATACATTCCAGTCAATTACCTCCGGGGCGATACAGGAATCAAACGAAAAAGTATTTGGTCCTGACAAACAAAGTGCATCGGGTCCACTAAGGTCGTTTACATCCAAATAAACACTGGGTCTTTGTGGATTGCCTGCGAGTTCTTCAAGCAACCAGGCCACGCTTTTTTCTGTAAACGAGGTATGTTGTTCATTGTCTTTAGGCCCAAAATAACTGTCAAAAGGAATGGATTCGTCGCAAATTAAATTTTTCGATAATGCGGCAGCCCAATCGATATCAGGATTCATTAAGCCCAAGGCACTCACTGAAGGGATGAACGAATTTACATGATCTATGGCACTGATGATCCAGTCATTGATACACACTTGACCAATGATCCATTCGCACGGCGTGGATTGTATCATTGATTTTGCCAGAATTGTTGTCGTTGGAAACCAACCGCCTGGAACACGGTCCATCGGCCCGCGGGAATTATTATTGGTGACATAACGATTGTAGTAATTCCACCAAAGTGATTTGGATTTAAAATAGGCGATTTTATGCCGCTGCCCTGGCAGCGGCATGCCGTAAGTTTCAAGGCCCAATATTTGGCCTAATACATTGGCCATGCCCTTGATTTTTAAACTTTGTCCTCCGGGGTTAATGAAATTGTCCTGGCTTAAGGTTCCGGATGTTTCGGTACTCAAGGCTTCAAAGGGATTCATAAATGAGCTCCTCCCCAGAAGACTTCCGTTGATCAATGAAATATTTCGCGACAAGGTCGGGTAGCCTTGACTGCCTTGAAGCCCATTTTGAAATAAATTATTGTAGTAATTCAAGTAAATAGGACGGCCTTTGTTTTGTGAAAAGCCTTGAGAGATACTGCGTCCATCCAGCCAAATCTGCCCGAGCTCCTCATTGCTGCTGTTGGCATATTGTTCTATGAGTTGTTGTCTGGCAGCGGCAGAATTGAGTTGGTCTTCAATAAAATCACCTGCGGCAACACTACCGGTGATATTGTACATTAAATGAAGTAGGCTCTGTACACCGATAGGAATGTTCGCTCCTAAATGAGGACTGTCTACACTCACCCATAAGCGCGTGCGGTGCTCAATGTTGTGTTTTTCCATATAGGCTAGAGCATAGCGAGAAATTTGTCCGCCCATACTTGGCCCGACGATAACAAGCGATTCATTGCTGTTATTTTGATTGAGCCGTTGGATGAGTCTTTGGTAAAGTTGCACATGGGTTAAGGCATTGCGTTCAATATAATCGGCACCACCATCAATGCGAATTCCATTATGCCAGTGAGTCGGGTGATTGACCACAACCACATCATAACCCAGATTGCGTAACATCGGGATTATGGCTACTTGATTTCCTTGATGATCAACGTAGCTCATCATGTCCTCAATGGACCTGTGCTCATTATCTGTGGCCCAGGGGTGGGGGTCGCTATCTTGGATTTGACGTCGGTCTCCCGGATCAAAACCATCAATAATTACAATCGGTTTTTGTAAGCTTGCCTGCTGATTACCGTTTATGGTTCGGTAAAAAATTCGGTAATCTAATTTTCCCAAATAAGGCGAAGTTTCATTAAATCCCTGCCAGGGTATTTGAGCAAAAATTTGCCCATTTTCAATCAAAGAACCTTGATTTGTTGCGGCGTGTTTCACATGGATTAGCGATTGAGTAGTGCGAACTCGACCATCGTGATATTCAACAATAAAATTTATCAAATGTTCTCCTGTTGTATTTATAGTGACCTGATGCTCTGATTGCGTCCATTGCCCATTTTCCCAAATCTTTCTGGCATCGTTTGTTCCCAGATCACTCCATATTTCTTTGACCTCCTGGAATTGACCCAAAAGTAGATCTTGGTCAAAAACAAAACTTATTTCGGGTCCCTGGACAACTTTTTTTAACGGGGAAGCCATAATCAATTCAAAGGACCGCAAGGCAGGGGCTTGAGCATTTTGATGCATAATTACAGTATCATTTATGACAAAAGCGGCATTAGGATGTCTTTGATCTTCAATATTAAGATGATTAATTTCTTGATGGATCAGGGCAACCTTTGTTTTATTAACTATTGAGTCGGCAATGGCGTAGCTCCGCAGGTTTTGTACCGTAATAAATTCTTGATTCCCAGCAGAACGGTGTAATTCGGAGAGTGCTTGCTCAAATAGGGCCGGTCGTGCACAATTGATACTGTCATTAAACTGAGTGAGATTGGCCAGCGGGGTAACCCGGTCATAAAGGATAATTTCTTGTGGATCAGAGCCAATTATTGGGGACAATAGCGCGTCTAGATCAACAGGGGCAGGATTTTGGCTTAGGGCCAGTTTAGGGATGAGGAGTAGGCTTGCATAAATGAGTGCTTTTTTCATGAAACATTAATATTCTAAGTGGATACATCTGGGGAGTTTTTTGATATGATTTACTCTGCCCATATCTCATTGAAGACGCAGAGATCGTCCGATGGATATAGGTAGGATTAAATGGTATTTGCCTTATTTAGTTCGCGGGGAGATTTATCTTGACCTTAGTGATTTAGGTCGTAACTTATTTTTAGTCCGATAAAGGCTCGGCCTTTTTTTGTGGTCGGTTGGAGTTGCCCAACTAGGCCCAAAGAAAAGGATTCAAAAATTGGTTTATCGACAACCAAGGTCAAAGGAAGACCCCAGAATTGATCGTTGCCGTTTTCTGTTTTTTGGACAAGGTAACTTATCCCCAAGTAGGCTTCTGTTTCCAGACGATCAAAAAGATTTAGTTTTTGCCCATAGGACCCAGATAAGCTATTTGTGTTTCCTTGGTTAGGGGCGCCGCCAATATTAAAATCCCAAGGATTGCTCAGTCCATAGGCTACAAGCCAAAGGTGTCGATTGAGACGCAACCCGAGGCGACCCTCGAGGTAAAGGTTTGCGGAATCCCCGCTAGGAAAGTCTTGCCCCAAGGCCACACCAACTTCATGAATCTGTAGGCCCAATGATTTTTCTTCATTAATATCTTCTTGTGTGCTATGATCCGCCCGAGCAATATATGTTCCTGGGGCATAGGAGGGGCGGTGCGCCATTTGGCCATTAACTTGTAGGCAAAATAGGAGGGTAAAGAGAAAAGCTGCGTGTTTCATATGGATATATTTTATGGGTCGACTAAACCGTTGCGACAACAAGAATAACGCAAATAACGCAGCTTTGTGATATGGATCTTGTGACGATTTATAAATTGCGACAAAAAAAAACGGCGCTCGAAGAGGCCGTTTTTGTGAGGTTATGTTATTGTGTTGTTACTCTTGATCGGTCGGTTCAGGGGTAACAGGCAGTTCTGATGTTTCAGGCAAGGTGACGCTTTCAATATCATCTTGCATGAATTCACCACTCGTGGTGCCTTCAAAAAGGGACATGTTCGACAATAAAATTAATCCCAGTAAAATGGCCGATAAGGTCCAAGTACTCTTGTCTAAAAAATCTGTGGTTTTTTTGACGCCACCCAGTTGCTGAGTTCCACCGCCACCAAATGATGACGCGAGTCCGCCTCCTTTTGGATTTTGTACCATAATGACCACAACAAGCAAAAAGGCGATGAAGATGATCAAAATCAAAAATATTGAAAAAGTGCTCATATCTATGCGTTTAACAAACGTTTTAATTCCCGAATTTGGTCTGCAAAGAAACTACTTTTTTCGGGATATTTCAAAATTAAAATTTTATAGGCCTGAATCGCTTTTTGATAATTTTTTTGTTGCGCATAGACCCGAGCAAGGGTTTCGGTCATCAGTTCATCATGCGTCTCTAAAGAGCTTTCAGCCCGGTTTTGCTTGCTTGTTAAAGGATCTGGTTTTATGCTTGTTTTTTGCGCTAAAAAACGATCTATTTTTCCCCATTTGTCCTCTGAATTATTTGGGGCTTGTGCCCGATCCGCGTTTTCACCTAATCCATCTTCAGGCTCCCGAACAATGGGCTTGGCCGCAGTGAGTTTAAGCCACTGCTCAAAACTATGCCGTTCTTTTTGATCGAAATTGAAGGGCTTTTCATCAACAGCCCATGCATTTTCTTCTAATTCTGGTGCGGGTATTTCAGGCGTATTTTCTGGATTGTCCAGGGTAACCTCAATTTGTTTTACGTGATCTTGATGCCCAATGAGGGTTTCAGAAATGGTTTGTTGAGAAAATTCAGGTGAGGTGATATAATCAAATAAAACATCACGATCTGTGGTGACCGCCGCCGTTGTTTTAAGGGCCTGGTTATATCCCAAAGACTGTGTTTGTTTTAGAATCTTGAGTCTTAACGCTTGGGCGCTTTGGAAATAAGGAAATTGACGCACGACACGATCGAGCCCTGGAGCGTCTTCTATTGAAATACGCTGGGGTTGGGCGAGAAGATTATTGTAGTGCTCTAAATTCATACAACTACCAATTGGCCAGGGATTTGTTGAAAATGTCTTGGGTTAATCGTTCAAAGATAATGGATAATGCCGTATCGAGTTGACTCCCTATGAGCTGAGCGCTTCCGGAATAATCGTAATAAAAACTGAATTTCTGTTCGAAATCCTTCTCAGGAGATTTTGTGTTTGTAAAACGCACATTAACCCCGATCGTTAATCGGTTTTCGGCTGCTGTATTTCTTGAGGTTGCCGTAATCGGAGCGATGTAATAGTCGACTATTTCGCCCTCATAAATTAAATCACCATTGTTATTGGTGAGGCTCAAATTCGTTTGATTGAGCAGAATATCTTGAAGGGCCAAAGTGAAATTGCGGGCAACTTTTGGTTCAACAATGGGCGCGTTATTGGCAAAGTTATTCACCTGAAAGGTTTTAGTGGAGCTGTAATCAATATCGGCACCTGTAAATGAATAAACGCCGCAGGATAGGCTTATCAAAAGCGTCCCCCATAAAAAAATGTGCTTCAATACGTTTTGCATGACCCCCTTACAGATTAAATTGTTTGATTTTTCGATAGAGTGTACGTTCACTTATTCCGAGTTCTTGTGCTGCCTCTTTGCGTTTCCCATCATATTTTTCTAGAGATTTTCGAATAAGCTCAAGTTCTTTGTCATGAAGCGACAAACTCTCTTCTTCCTCAATGTCTTCGGCAAAATGGTATTTGTCAGGAGTCTGTTCCACAGGGTCATCCAGGTCTATCAGCTCAACGTCATGGGCCTGTTCTTCTTGCTGGAATTCATCATTAAGGGCCGCCAGAGATGCAGTTTGCTCTTCTGGGGCATAAATTTGTTTTATGAGCTGCGCCTGCTCCGTTTTAACTTTGGAGGTATTTCCAGAATTCATCAGCTCCAAAGTGAGTTTTTTCAGATCGTTAAGATCTTTTTGCATGTCAAAGAGCACTTTGTACAGAATTTCACGCTCGCTGCTAAAATCAGAGGATTCTTTACGCGAGGGAATAATGGCCGGTAAATTACTGCCCACGTGGGGTAAGTACTCTTTTAATTTTTGATACCCTATTTCTCGTTTTTGTTCTAAGACAGAAAGTTGTTCTGTGATGTTACGCAGTTGACGAATATTGCCTCCCCAATGATACTTCAAAAGCAGTCCTACGGCCTGTTGGTCTAATCGGATGGTCGGCATTTTGTATTTCTGTGCAAAATCTGAGGCAAATTTGCGAAACAGTAAATGAATGTCTTCGCCGCGCTCTCTGAGCGCGGGCAAACCAATTTCAACAGTACTGAGTCGGTAGTATAAATCTTCTCGGAACCGCCCTTTTTCAATGGCAGTGGCCATATTGACATTGGTCGCGGCTACAATACGCACATTGGTTTTTTGAATTTGAGAAGACCCAACCTTCATGAATTCGCCATTTTCTAAAACACGCAATAGACGAACCTGTGTCGGGAGGGGCAGCTCGCCAACCTCATCTAAAAAAATGGTCCCGCCATCGGCGACTTCAAAGTAACCACTGCGTGTGGTGGTGGCTCCTGTAAATGCGCCTTTTTCATGGCCAAAAAGTTCACTGTCAATAGTGCCTTCTGGAATAGCGCCGCAGTTTACCGCAATGTATTTATTGTGCTTTCTAAGCGAAAGGGCGTGGATAATGCGCGGAATATTTTCCTTCCCAACCCCACTTTCTCCAGTAACCAAAACGGAAATATCAGTAGGGGCTACCTGAATCGATTTTTCGATAGCGCGGTTGAGTTTTGCATCGTTACCGATGATTTCAAAGCGTTGTTTTACCGATTGAATAGTTTCCATTTGTTTCGTCGTTAAGCATTACCCATTTGTACCGCCTTACCAATGAGCGTTGCGCTGGTGCACTCTTCAATGTGGACTAGAACAAAATCTCCTGGCTGGTATTGTTCTTTAGGGAAAACGGCAACGGTGTTTTGGGGGGTTCTTCCGCTCCAAAAACTGGGGTCTTTTTTACTTTCTTTTTCAATCAAAACTTCAACAGTTTTACCCACGAAGTTTTTAGTGCGCAGGGCACTGTGTTTTTGTTGGCGTTCTATAATTTCTGTGAGTCTTCTTTTTTTAACGGCATCGGGGACATCATCTTCCATTTTTCTTGCAGCCATAGTTCCGGGGCGTTCGGAATACATAAACATAAAACCAAAGTCATACTGCACATAGTCCATCAGACTTAAAGTGTCCTGATGATCTTGTTCGGTTTCCGTAGGAAAACCAGCAATCATATCATGAGAAATGCCGCAATCTGGAATTATTTTTCTTATGTCATCGATCAGGGCCATGTAGGCTTCACGTGTATGCTGACGGTTCATGGCTTCCAGAATTCTGGTACTGCCACTTTGAACAGGTAGGTGAATATAATTGCAGATGTTTGGATGCTTAGCCATAATATACAATACCGAGCGCGTCATGTCTTGAGGATTACTCGTTGAGAATCTGAAGCGCATTTTAGGCTGGGCCGTCGCGACCATATCTAATAACTGAGCAAAATCAACCGCCGTGGCTTGAGCCATTTCGGAGGCATTTTTAAAATCTTTTTTCAACCCACCGCCATACCACAGATAGCTGTCCACGTTTTGTCCCAGTAAGGTCACTTCTTTGTAGCCTTTTAAAGCAAGATCATTGATTTCTTCAATGATGCTCTGAGGATCTCGGGAGCGCTCTCTCCCTCGAGTAAAGGGCACGACACAGAAGGTGCACATATTGTCGCATCCTCGGGTAATACTCACAAAGGCCGTTACGCCATTCCCTCCAAGACGTACCGGGGCAACATCACCATAGGTTTCGTCTTTTGACAGGATAACATTCACCGCCTCACGCCCCGCCTCAACCTCGTCCAAAAGATTGGGTAAGTCTTTGTACGCATCGGGACCAACCACTAAATCAACAATCTTTTCCTCTTCTAAAAATTTGCTTTTCAAGCGTTCGGCCATGCATCCCAAAACCCCAACTTTCATAGAAGGATTGTTCTTTTTGACCGCGTTATAGGTCTCCAGACGTTTTCTTACGGTTTGTTCTGCTTTTTCACGAATCGAACACGTATTGACCAGCACTAAGTCGGCTTGATTCAGGTCGGTCGTGGTATCATACCCCTCTTTGGCAAGAATCGAAGCGACGATTTCACTGTCGCTGAAATTCATTTGACAGCCATAACTCTCGATATAGAGTTTTTTGGTGTTGCCCAATCTTTCAGGACGATCAAGTGCAGACCCTTGAAGTTGCTGATCAATAATTTTTTCCATGCTTATAGACGCTTAAATCACGAGGTATCAAATTCAGTGCCTCTTAAAATTTAAACCGCAAAGGTACAACAATCTGTCAAAATGTCAGCATTATTTGAAGAGTCGAATTGCCTCTTGCCTTAGCCGATGAAGGCCAAGAAATTTCAATCCGAATTGACTAATTAGGATTCATTGATTTTATTTTTAATCCATCAAGTATTTTTTTTAACCTTTAGGTTAAGGGCGTGTCTTTGGCTTTCAAAATTAGTCCTTGGGACAGCGAATTAAAAAATTCGTCTACTTTTGTACACCAAAATACGGCGCTTATGGCAAAGAATTTAGTGATAGTTGAGTCTCCGGCTAAGGCCAAAACCATAGAAAAATTCTTAGGTAAAGATTTTAAGGTAGCCTCTAGTTTCGGTCACATCGCCGATCTTCCGTCCAAAGAATTAGGCGTAGATGTGGAAGGAGATTTCAGTCCTAAATACAGAGTCTCTAAAGATAAAAAGGCCTTGGTCAATGATTTGAAATCTTTGGCAAGTAAAGCGGAAATGGTATGGCTCGCGAGTGATGAGGACCGAGAGGGAGAAGCTATTGCCTGGCATTTATCAGAGTCTTTGGAATTGCCTGAGAACAAAACCAAACGTATTGTATTTCATGAAATCACTAAGTCTGCCATTCTCAAAGCCATTGATCATCCTCGAGGTATTGATTATAATTTGGTTAACGCGCAGCAAGCAAGAAGAGTTTTAGATCGATTGGTAGGATACGAGCTTTCTCCTGTATTGTGGAAAAAAGTTAAGGGCGGGCTTTCTGCAGGGCGCGTTCAAAGTGTATCAGTGCGATTAATAGTCGATCGGGAACGCGAGATAGAGTCCTTTAGTCCTGTAGCTTCTTTTCGCGTTGATGCAGAGTTTTTAACCAGTGATGGATCAAAGTTTAAGGCTAAATTGGCCAAGAATTTAGATCATGCCCAAGAGGCAATGGACTTTCTTGAAGCCAATAAAAACGCCCAGTATTTAATTTCGGAACTCAATAAAAAACCGGCTAAAAAATCGCCTGCGCCGCCGTTTACCACCTCAACCTTGCAGCAAGAAGCGGCCCGTAAATTATACTTTTCAGTAAGTCGCACCATGACCGTGGCCCAGCGCCTTTATGAATCGGGATTGATTACTTATATGAGAACCGATAGTGTAAATCTTTCCGATGAAGCACGTAAGGCAGCCGAAGCGGCAATAATCCAGAATTATGGTGCTGAGTATAGCAAGCCAAGACAATTCAAAGGAAAGTCAAAAGGCGCTCAAGAAGCGCACGAAGCCATACGTCCTACGGATCTGAGTCGTGCGCAAATCGATGGAGATCGTGACCAAATGCGCCTTTATGAATTGATTTGGAAGCGTACCATAGCCTCTCAAATGAGCGAGGCCAATCTGGAGAGAACTCAAGTCAAAATTGATATAAAGGCCAAGACTCCGATGGATCATACGTTTGTCGCAAACGGTGAGATTCTGACCTTTGATGGATTTTTAAAAGTCTACTTAGAAGGGACTGATTTTGATGAGGAAGAACAAGAAGGGATGCTTCCGCCATTGGCCCAAGGGCAGTCTTTGGCCAGTGAATTAATAACGGCCACCGAGCGTTTTACTCGTCCGCCTTATCGATTCACTGAAGCCTCATTGGTCAAGCAGCTCGAAGAGCTCGGGATTGGTCGCCCATCGACTTATGCCCCGACGATTTCGACAATTATTCAGCGTAAATATGTGGAAAAGGGCACTGTCGAGGGTCAACCCCGTGCTTATCAATGGCTAAAACTCGAGGATAACCAAATCACCCAAAAGCAGTTGAGCGAACAAGTGGGAAGCGATAAAGGAAAACTCGTGCCCACCGATATTGGCATTATTGTTACGGATTTCTTAGTGGCCCATTTTCCTGATATTGTTGATTTGAATTTTACGGCAAAAGTAGAAGCCGATTTTGATGATATTGCAGAGGGTAAAGAAGAGTGGCGTAATATGCTCAAAGGGTTCTACAGCAAATTTCACCCCAATGTGGAGCGGGTTAACGAACATGCAGATCGCGAAAGTGGAGAACGTATTTTGGGGACTGACCCACAGTCGGGGAAAACGGTCCTTGTGCGTTTGGGTAAGTTTGGGCCGATTGCACAAATGGGCGATGCCGATGATCCCGATAAAAAATTTGCCAGTCTTCGGCCGGATCAGCAACTTCATTTGATTGATTTTGACCAGGCTATGGACTTGTTTAAATTGCCAAAAGTTTTAGGTGATTTTGAAGCGCAAGAGGTTGAAGTAGCCAATGGGCGCTTTGGTCCTTACGTGCGTTGGGGAAAACAATTTATCTCTTTACCTGGCGGTATGGATCCACTTTCAGTAGATATGGCGATTGCTGTAGAATTAATCAAAGCAAAGCAGAAAGCGGACGCTCCCATTTATATTTATGAAGACCTCCCAGTACAAAAGGGAAAAGGGCGATTTGGTCCATTTATCAAATGGAACGATATGTTCATCAATGTCAATAAGAAATATGACTTCGATCATCTAAGTGATGCCGATATTGTGGCCCTCATTGAGGATAAAAAACAAAAAGAAATAGATAAATTAGTGGCCTCTTGGCCAGAAGAAAATATCCGTATTGAGAAAGCGCGTTGGGGACGATTCAATTTGATAAAAGGTAAAATTAAAATTGAATTGCCCAAAACGACCAATGCTGATAAAATCACCTTGGATCAAGCACAAGAAATGATTGCTGCCCAGGGATCAAAAAAGCCGAAGGGCCGGGCAAAAACTAAGTCGAAAAAGTAATGAAAGAATACCTCAGACCCGTTTCTAAAGCGGTTTGTGCCCACAGAGAAGTTCTTTCCGACGGGGTGCTGGGGAAACAAATATCAATTTTTCAGCAAGAGGATCAATTTCCTGAAGTCCCGAACTTTAAATTTGCGTTATTAGGGGTGCCTGAGCATCGTCGGGATGAAGATTTTATGGGAGAAACCATAGAATTCGATGCCGTGCGCATGGCGTTTTACGGCCTTTACCCGGGCAATTGGCAGTGGTCCATGGTTGATCTCGGGGACATTATCCCGGGGAACTCAATTGGCGATACAGATTTTGCCGTACGGGAGGTTGTTCATCAGTTATTACTTCTCGGTGTGATGCCGATTGTTTTGGGGGGCAGCCAAGATTTACTTTATGCCCATTATCGCGCCTTCGATGGGGTGCATGACATGATTAGTGTGGTCAATGTCGACCATCGCTTTGATTTAGGAGATCATCAAAAACCTTTGACCAATAAGGCGTACGTCGGAAAAATGGTGGTGGATAGCCCGTATAACCTAATGAATTACAGCGTATTGGGCTATCAATCGTATCTAAATCCGCCCGAAGAAATTGCGCTTATGGATAAATTGCATTTTGATGCGTATCGATTGGGGAATCTCATTCAAGATATTAC
>DDCS01000081.1 GCA_002335345.1 Flavobacteriaceae bacterium UBA2000
GCTGCTCCAGGAGCCCAGGCTGAACCTCTTTATTTGGCATTTATGGAATGTCTTAGACGAGAAACAGGCCTTGATATCCAATCAGGAATTTTCGGTGCAGACATGCAGGTTACTTTAGTAAACGATGGGCCAGTGACCATTATCTTGGATACCGATCAGTATTAAACGAATCAGTATGGATAAGAAAAACTTTATGCTATGGAATTAACAAGCTTACAACAACAAGTAGATCAATGGATTAAAGATCATGGAGTCCGTTATTTTAATGAATTGACCAATATGGCTCAGCTCACCGAAGAGGTCGGTGAAGTCGCCCGAATCATTGCGCGCCGCTATGGTGAACAGAGTGAAAAACCGAGTGATAAACAAAAAGATTTGGGTGAAGAACTGGCCGATGTGCTCTTTGTTGTGCTCTGTTTGGCTAATCAAACAGGGGTCGATCTTCAGGCGTCATTTACTCAAAAGATGGCTATAAAAACCGAGCGCGATCACGATCGTCATCACACGAATGAAAAATTGAAATAGGTTTTAATAAATCGAGTATCTATGTTCTATACCATCGTTTCAAAGTCTAAATTTTGGCGTTCCGTTTTGGCCTTGGCCTTTGGATTTGCTTTGATTTTTTTGGTGGTTAAAGGTTTTTTAGCTCAAGGATCATTTTTTTCATTTTTTCATTCATGGCGTAATGTGCTGGGATTGTCCCTTGGATCATTGATCTATGGTTTTTTTACTGCCTACAGTCGATTCTATAAATATTATAAAAGTCACAATAGGTCAAAATGAAACTGCAACTCAAGTCATTTGAGCCGATTAATAATGAGTCCATTTTATCGCTCACGGGTTCAAAAAGTGAGACCAATCGCTTATTGATCTTGCAAGCTCTTTGGCCTGAAATCCGATTGGATAATCTGGCTGAATGTGACGACGCTCACGTCATGATTCAGGCCTTAAAGAAGTCAAATGGGCCTATTGATGTCGGCCATGCCGGTACGGCTATGCGTTTTTTAACCGCTTATTTTGCTTTTTTGCCCGGGTGTTCTGTGGTCATGACGGGTTCAAGTCGCATGAAACAGCGGCCTATAGAGATCTTAGTCGATGCCCTAGTGACCTTAGGTGCTGATATACACTATTTAGGTCAGCATGGATATCCACCATTAGCCATTAATGGAACGTCCTGTTCCGGTGGTAAAATTTCAATGTCTGGTTCTGTGAGCAGTCAATATCTAACCGCTTTAATGCTCGTCGCTTCGAAGTTTGAACATGGACTAACCATAGCGATAAAGGGCGGATTGACAAGTCTACCGTATTTACAAATGACGGCCTCTATCCTCCGCAAGTTAGGGGCAGCAGCTGAGGTCTCTGAAAAGGAGATTTATGTAAAAGGTCCTGCTGAGAATTCAGATCAACTTTGGTCTGTTGAGTCCGATTGGAGTGGGGCGTCTTATTGGTACAGCATGGTCGCCCTTAGCACTCAGTGGCGTCTTGGTTTACGGTATTTCAGCCCAAAAAGTTTACAAGGTGACCGGACGATTACGGACCTTTTTCAAGTGCTTGGGGTCCATACTGAATTTGATGAAAAAGAACAATGTATTTGGCTCAGTAAACTGAACCAGACCCTGCCAAAATCTATTTCTTGGAATTTGATCGACACCCCTGATTTGGCGCAGACCATTGCCGTGTGTTGCTTTGGTCTCGGAATAGGATGTCATTTAACAGGATTGCATACCCTCAAAATAAAAGAGACCGACCGGCTCAGCGCCTTGTCCATTGAATTAACCAAACTCGGGGCCTTAGTTGATATCACCGAAAATTCTTTACACTTGTCTTCTCGAGAGCATCCGATAAACCCTGAGGTTTATATTGACACCTATAAGGACCACCGCATGGCTATGGCTTTTGCCCCCTTAGGAGTTAAGGCGCCTATCGGTATTGTTAACCCAGAGGTCGTGACCAAGTCCTATCCAAATTTTTGGAATCACATGATCGAGGTCGGAGTCACGGTGGTTTCTGGTAATTAATTGCCGTTTTACTTGACAACGGCCTTTTGGAGGTCGTATATTTGCCCCCTTTAACACAAGACCACGCTCTATGGGAATGAAACTCTCCAATTTTAATTTTAATCTACCTCCTGAACTTTTGGCTGAATATCCAGCGCCAAATCGGGATGAGGCAAGACTCATGGTTTTGGATCGCAAGAACAAAACCATCGAGCACAAAATGTTCAAGGACTTAATTGATTATTTCGATGAGCAAGATGTTTTGGTGTTAAATAATACCAAGGTTTTTCCTGCAAGACTGTACGGAAATAAGGAAAAAACAGGAGCGCGTATTGAAGTATTTTTGCTCAGAGAGTTAAACGCTGAAACCCGCCTATGGGATGTCTTAGTGGATCCAGCGCGAAAAATCAGAATTGGAAACAAATTGTATTTTGGAGATGACGATTCACTTGTAGCTGAGGTTATTGACAATACAACCTCAAGAGGAAGAACACTTCGTTTTTTATTTGATGGGTCTTATCAAGAGTTTCGCGATAAATTAACTGAGCTCGGAGAAACGCCATTGCCTAAATATATTAAACGAGAGGTAGAACCAGAAGATGCAGAGCGTTATCAAACAATTTTTGCGAAAAACGAAGGGGCGGTTGCGGCCCCAACTGCAGGCTTGCACTTTTCGAAGCATCTGATGAAACGGCTTGAAATTAAAGGGGTTAATTTTGCTGAGGTTACGCTTCACGTAGGATTGGGAACCTTTAGTCCCGTTGAGGTGGAAGATTTGTCTAAGCATAAAATGGACAGTGAGGAAATTATAATTGACCCCAAAGCAGTACAAGCGATCAACACGGGAATTGCGCAGAAACGGCGCGTGTGTGCCGTGGGAACGACGGTAATGCGTGTCCTTGAGAGCTCTGTCTCCTCAAACGCCACCTTAAATCCTTATGAGGGGTGGACGAATAAATTTATTTTTCCACCTTATGATTTTAGTATCGCCAACGCCATGGTCACTAATTTTCATACACCAAAGTCCACGCTACTGATGATGGTATCGGCTTTTGCGGGTCATGACTTTATCAAAGAGGCTTATGCTGAGGCGGTGAAAGAACGCTACAGATTTTATACCTATGGGGATGCCATGTTAATCATCTAATGAGCCCTTATAAAGACAAAAAACCCTCGAATATCGAGGGTTTTTTTATGTGGGATATCTTTTTTTTAATTACCTTAGAAGTTCTCTAAACACATGAGATTCAAATAAATGCTTAAATACTGGTCCCTATTCTTTCTTGTATTAAGCCCGGCGCTTTGGGGTCAAGGTAATGCTCCTGAGCCAAGGGGTTGGTCATATAACCTAGAATCTCCCCAGTACGTGCATTTAGCCGATCTTGATATGGCCCATGTAATGGCTGAAGATTTGGTGGCTGATCAAGATAAGTCTATGCCATGGCGCTATGGAATAGAGCGTCAAGTTACTATCGATATTTTTACCCATGGACATTGGTCAGAATTGTCGGACGGCACCCGTATTTGGCGTATCGCGTTGCGTTCCCCAGGAGCACTGAATATGAGTTTGAATTTTTCAGACTTTTATATTCCTCAAGGAGGGCAATTGCAGTTTTATAATGCGACTCAGACCGATTGGTCCAAAGTTCATGGTTCGAGAGCTACTTCAGTAAGAACTTTTGGAAGTTGGTTTATTGACGGGGATGAAATAATCATTGAATATGTCGCACAACCCAATACTACTGAATTGCCTCGACTGCGGGTAGAGAGTCTGATTCACGGTTATCGCATGGGCGCTGTGAATCAATTAGTAGAGCAGCAAAACCAGTCCCGTGATTTTGAGGATTCAGGCGATTGTCACTATGATGTCAATTGTAGTGTTGGCGAGTCTTTTGATGGCCATCGGAATCAACTTAAAAAAGCGGTTGCGCTGTTGAATCTGGGTAATGGTTATTTGTGTTCTGCTGTTCTTGTCAACAACGCGAAGGAAGACAAAACCCCTTATGTATTGACAGCCAATCACTGTTTAGAAAATTCTAATCCTGACTTTTGGTCTTTGCGCTTTAATTGGATAAGTCCCGATCCCGTTTGTGGCACTGAGGATAATAGTGTTGATCTTGGGACTAATTTCACTGTAAATGGCGCTCAATTGCGTGCGAAAAGCGGGCGTTCAGATTTCGCCCTCGTAGAGCTTAATGAGCCGATTCCCGTTTCCTGGGATGTAGCCTTTGCCGGCTGGGACAGAACAGATGAACTTCCACAGCACCAAATCGGTATCCATCATCCTCAAGGAGATGTAATGAAGATTTGTCGTGACGATGACCCAATGGCACGGGACATTGCCAATGGCAAGGAGGTGTGGCTTATCAAAGGCTCGGATGTAGGCGCCAGTAACGGATGGGATATCGGCAGTACTGAAGGAGGCTCTTCTGGTTCACCGCTGTTTAATGACCAGGGACAGATTATTGGCCAATTGCATGGGGGTATGGCCCATTGCGATGGGATACAAAGTAATGGGCGTTATGATTTATACGGGCGTTTTGCGAGTTCATGGTCCGGAGGAAATACTCCAGAACAGCGTTTGAGCGATTGGTTGGACCCAGATGGTCTCGGCATGGATCAATTAGGCACCCTAGAAAATGCGCTGAGTATTGGTGATTTTGATCTTGAAGGGCTTGTGTCTGTTTATCCAAATCCTGCAAGGGATTATATTTCCATTCAAAACACCAAATATCCTCACTTGAGGGGTCATATTTTTGCGCTCACAGGTCAACGGCTTATGACCTTGGATTTATCCGCCACAGAAAATCAAGTCAACGTCAGTTCATTAGCTCCAGGAATTTATTTGCTGTATTTAGAAGATAGAGATTCGGGAAACATCGTGACGAAAAAATTACAAATCCAACCTTAATCCCTGCTTAAACATTCTTGGCTAAAGTTGTACTTTTACGCCATCTATGACGATGACAAAAAAAGACATCAGACGGCTTAGCCTAGAGGATTTACGTTTGTTTTTTACTGAGCAAGGTCAGCAGGCCTTTCGCGCCAATCAAGTTTATCAATGGCTTTGGCAAAAGGGCGTTCATAATTTTGAGGAAATGACCAATCTCTCTTTGGAAACCCGAGACTTGCTCCAAGAGCATTTCGTAATCAATCACATTAGTGTTGATCAAATGCAGCGCAGCAGTGATGGGACCATAAAAAACGCAGTGCGTTTACACGATGATTTGATTGTGGAATCGGTCCTCATTCCTACTAAGACGAGAACTACGGCCTGTGTTTCCTCGCAAGTGGGATGTAGTTTAGACTGTACTTTTTGCGCTACGGCCAGGCTTAAGCGCATGCGTAATCTAAATCCAGATGAGATTTACGACCAGGTCATGGCGATTCATCAAGAGAGTCTACTTTATCACGATCGTCCGTTGTCAAACATAGTCTTTATGGGTATGGGCGAACCACTGATGAACTACAATAATGTTCTATTGGCCATTGAGAAGATTACCGGTGATGAGGGATTAGGGATGTCTCCAAAGCGAATTACCTTGTCTACCTCCGGGGTGCCCAAAATGATCAAGAAGCTGGCCGATGACCAGGTGAAGTTTCACTTGGCCTTGTCCTTACATTCTGCAATTCAAGAAAAGCGTCAAGTAATTATGCCTTTTGCCGAGCGTTTTGTGCTCGATGATGTTTTGGAAGCACTTGTTTATTGGTATGAAAAAACCAATAGACGCGTTACTTTTGAATATATCGTGTGGGAGGGCTTTAATGATACTGATGAGGATATTCGCGCACTGGTGCGTTTTTGTAAAAAGGTGCCCTGTAAGGTAAATATAATTGAATACAATGCCATTGACGACGGAGGGTTCAAACAGGCGCCAGCACATCGCGTCGTGGCCTATACCCAGGCCCTAGAAAAAGCCCATATTCCGGTTACTGTGCGGCGCAGTCGTGGAAACGATATTGATGCTGCATGCGGTCAATTGGCCAACAAGCACTAAAGTGCACAAAAAAAAGTATAGAAAAAAGGGAGCCTCTACGAGGCTCCCTTTTTTGGTATTAAACTTTAAACAGTACGCTAGATTAACGCTTGCTTATTTTGATCGATTTAGTCTGACCTTCAGCAGAGATCGTAGCGATGTAAACACCAGCGCTCAAACGATCCATAGCTACAGTAGCCGATGTCGCGTTGATTTGCTGACGGGCTACTTCTTGGCCAAGAACATTGTGCAATACAACTTGATTCATCATGGTGGCTGAACTCAAGTGAAGCGCATTGTCACTTGTGTGATATTCAAAAGCTCCAAAAGCAGAGTCTGTAACCCCAAGAGAACCTTGGTCACCCGCGGCGATTGCTGTATCAGGAGTGGCTTCGAATGCGAAATCTTTTACAGTGATTAGGTTATCCCCGTTTACATCAGTGTCCAAACGAACCCATCCGTAATGTGTAGTTCCAGTTGTTAAACTGATGAAACGCACACCAAGATATCCGTCAGTAACATCACCACACCATTGGCTGTTAGAATAAGCACAACCGTAGTAGTTTAAGTCACCACGGTCTCCTGTTGTTGTATACCCAGTAGCCGCATCAATAACGTCGCCTTGGGCCATAAGTAAGGGATATTCATAACCACCTGAAGTAAATCCTGCAAAAGCACCACCCGAACTTGGGAATACAATTGCAGCGTTTCCACCAGCAAGTCCATCAGGATTACTGATATTGGCGTCTTCAAAGGTATCTCCTTCAAAGTCAAGAGAGAATGTATCACCAACTTGTAGGGTAACGTCTGGGTCTACGTCAGTATAGACAACTTGACCATTGGCATCGGCACCGGCCATAACCGCTGCAGACATTGCACCGTATTGTGCTAATCTTTTTGATAAATTTTTCGAAGTAATTTTTTTCATAAACTAAAAATTGGAATTAAAACTTTTCTTTTGCAGCTTTGCTACTTGTCGTAAATATAAGAATTTATGACTATTTTATTTCAATAAAGGCTAGAAAATGGGCCAAATCATTGAACTTTTTACTGAAAAACACAAATTTTATGATCAAAAATGGCGAATTAATGCGCGAGCGTTTCGATCCTGACAATATTCCTGTCGAAGGTTCATTAGGCTTGTTGGCCTTGGGAGATCTAGGTTTTGAGGCTTGGCGAAAGGCAAAAGGCCATTTGCGCAACAACAAGAATATTGTCCATGAACAAAAATAAATTGCTCTTAATCGGTTGGGATGCAGCGGACTGGGACATCATTTGGCCGTTAATTGCACAAGGTAAAATGCCTGCCCTGGCTTCGATGATCAAAAGAGGGATTCATGGCAATATCAGTACCATGACTCCGCCTTATTCACCTATGCTCTGGACCTCTGTGGCTACGGGAAAAACCCCAGACAAACATGGTATTCTCGGTTTTATCGAGGTCACTCAAGATGGACAATCCGTACGCCCAGTGACGACCTTGTCGCGCAAAACGAGAGCCCTCTGGAATATTTTCCACAATCAAGGACTCAAGTCTAATTGGGTGGGATGGTGGCCAAGTTTTCCCGTCGAACCCATTAATGGATGTATTGTTTCTGATCGTTTTCAGAAAACTCATATGGACCCACGGGTGCAGACCCCCGTGAGCCCGAGATCAGTTCATCCATGGGACATGGTCAAGGAATTTGCCCCGCTAAGGATGTTTCCCTTTGAAATCACTAAGGCCCATTTGTATCCTTTTGTGCCCCAGGCCCATAAGGTTGATCAAGAAAAACACAAAGGACTGCACGCCATAGGCAAAATTGTTTCCGAAAATAGCTCACTGCACAACGCGGCGACACGATTATTGCGCACTTCTGAGTGGGATTTTATGGCGGTCTATCACGATATGATCGATCATTTCTGCCACAGTTTTATGAAATATCATCCGCCGAAGCACCCTGGTGTGGATCCCGCCAATTACGAATTGTTCAAAGATGCGGTTACAGGGGCCTATATCTTTCAGGACATGATGCTCGAACGTACGTTAAATCTTATCGATAAGGACACCACGGTTATTGTGATGTCCGATCATGGATTTGAATCTGGGGATAAGCGTATCCTCAATATGCCCAAAGTACAGGCCGCCCCTTCTTTGGAGCACCGACAGTTCGGGATGTTTGTCGCCTGTGGACCCAATATCAAAGAAAACGAGAAAATTTATGGGCTCGGACTCATCGATATAGGACCGACGATCCTTCATCACTATGGACTGCCCATTGGGCGCGACATGGACGGTAAGGTCAATCTAGATCTTTTTAAAGAACCTGCCGAAGTCACTTATATCGACAGTTGGGATGATTTGCCTGGCGACTTTGCGGAAATTGACAAAAAAGAGCAAACCGATGTTTTATCTGACGCCCAAACGATGGAGCAGCTGGTTGAACTGGGTTATGTGGAGCGTCTTGATGAGAAATTTGAGGTAGCCATTCGCAATACGCGGATTGATCTCAAACACAATTTAGCGCGCGTGCATTTGGGTAAAAAGGATTTAAGCACGGCCAAAACCATTTTACTAGAGTTACTCGAAGAGCCCAAAGCCAAAGACTATGCTCCATTTTTAATGGACCTCATTAGTATTGCGCTCAAAGAAAAAGATTTTGAAGCGGCTTTGACCCATTTAGAGGCGGTCAAAAACTCAGGAACGGAAGTTTCTTATAACCTCGATTTAACTGAGGCCCAGATTCGTTCAGACATGGGCCGTCCAAAAGAGGCTCTGACTTTAATTGAGGGACTGCTCGAAAAGGATCAAACCGGACCGGTTTGGTATCGCTATGGTTTACTGCATTATGAATTGGGAAATTTTGAGCAAGCGATTGAGGCCCTTGAAAAAGCGATTGAAAAAGAATCTCAAATCCCCACTTATCACGCGGCAATGGCTGAGGTGTTGTTGCAGATGGACCAGTTTGAAGAAGCAGCTGAATATGCGTTAACAAGTGTGGAGCTAGTGAAATTTTTCCCAAAAGGACATTTGCTTTTGGGGCAAGCCCTTGAAAAACTAGGAGATCTTGAAAATGCGGAACTCGCCTACGAAATGGCAGCGAAACTCAAGCCGCGCGAGTTTCACAAAGCGGAGCAATCCTTAGAAAATATCAAAGAAAAGCGTGAGGCAGATTATACGCTAGAAAATAAGGCGACGCATAAGTTTTACGAAAATCAAATTGTGGTGGTATCTGGATTACCGCGCTCAGGAACCTCAATGATGATGCAAATGCTCGACCGTGGAGGAGTGGATATTTTACAGGATGAATTGCGTGAAGCCGATATCTCAAATCCTAAAGGTTATTATGAATACGAGCCAGTAAAAGCTTTGTATAAAGACAATTCTTGGTTGGGAAAAGCCCGAAATATGGGGGTCAAGATAGTGGCGCCCTTGCTTAAGTATTTGGATGGTCAGTATCGCTATAAAGTGATTTTTATGAATCGCGACATCCATGAGGTCATCCAGTCACAGCAAAAAATGTTGGGTAAGAACAGCGAAGTGTTCCCCGTGCATTTATACAATCAGTTTCAGCATCTACTCAA
>DDCS01000071.1 GCA_002335345.1 Flavobacteriaceae bacterium UBA2000
AAAACGTTGGCAACATGAGAAATAAAATTTAAAAAATTAATTGCCATTCATTTGGCATTACTCATGGTCAGTACGAGTGCATTTCCTTGCACAGGAATTACGTTAAAATCTAATGACGGTGGTGTCGTAGTTTCTCGCACCGTCGAATGGGCGCTAAACGATGCACAACATAACAAGATTTTAGTTGTCCCTCGTCATAAACAATTTGTTGGTCAAACACCCGAGGGCTATAACGGTATGAAATGGAAAGGGAAATATGGATTTGTTGCCGATACATTAGGAACCACCAGTAAACTTGGTAATCCAAGGAGCGTATCGGATTTTAAAATTAAGTAAGTGATTGGCTCAATACCATAAACTAAAAATGGCCACACGATTTCGTGTAGCCATTATCTTTTTAATGTAGCGAGAGCGAGACTTGAACTCGCGACCTNNCCTCCGGGTTATGAATCCGACGCTCTAACCAGCTGAGCTACCTCGCCAAAAATGCACTGTTTTTCAGTGCGTGCAAATATAGAAACAAAATAAAGTATGGCAAATGCTTGAATGTGTTTTTTAGCACGCCTAAAAATTACGTAAAATTAATTCCCGCAGTTTTTGGCAAAATAGAATTAATATCTATATTGCTTCACTGCTAAAAATCAACTATGGAGCGCAAGATAAAATACGAGATGGAATTCCCGATACATGTATCCCCATCGCTCTTATACCAATATATTTCGACGCCTTCAGGAATGAGTGAGTGGTACGCTGATAATGTAAATTCTCGAGGACAACTTTTTACGTTTATTTGGGAGGGAAGCGAAGAACAGGCTAAGCTTTTAGGGAAAAAAACTGGTGAGCGCATAAAATTCAGATGGCTTGATGACGAGGACACGGACTACTTTTTCGAACTCAGAATTCAGGTCGATGACATTACCAAGGACGTTTCTTTAATGGTCACAGACTTTGCCGAAGAAGATGAAGTCGAAGAAGGGAAGATGCTTTGGGAAAATATGGTTTCTAATCTTAAACACGTTTTGGGGAGTGCCTAGAGCATATTGCCTTATCTTTGCGCCACCCAAGGGTGGCTTTTTTTATGATAAATTTTAACGGAACCATACACGATAAAGAAGAAATAACGCCGAGCTTACACAATCGTGGACTGCATTATGGCGATGCTCTTTTTGAGACCATGAAGGTGGTGGGCCGTCGCATTTTATTTGCAGAGGCCCATTATTTTCGTTTGATGGCATCGATGCGTCTAATGCGCATGGAAATTCCGATGCATTGGACCCCTGAATTTTTTCAAAGTGAGATCAATAAAACGCTCAAAGGGCAGGGCGGCCATTCAATTCATCGTGTTAAAATACTCGTTTGGCGTGATTGGGGTGGTCGATATACGCCACATTCGGAAGGGGTGTCTTATGCCATTTTTACGGAGGCCCTAGCTCAGGCTCCTTATATTTTAGAGGACAAAGCGTATAAAGTGGACTTGTATAAGGACCATTACGTGAACAAGGGTATGCTCGAGCAGCTCAAAACAAACAATAAGCTGACTCATGTTTTGGCAGGGATTTATGCTACAGAAAACGACTACCAAAGTTGTCTGCTTTTGAATCATGCCAAACAAGTGGTTGAATCAATAAGTGGCAACATCTTTCTGGTTAAAGACTATAAGATTAAAACGCCACCGCTCTCTGACGGTTGTCTAAAAGGAATCATGCGCGGTGTCTTGATAGAAATTTTGGCCAAGCACCCAGACTATATCTTAAGCCAAGAATCAATTTCACCGTTTGAACTTCAAAAGGCAGATGAGTTGTTTTTGACCAACGCCATTACAGGGATTCAACCGATCACTCAATACCGTAAAAAGCAATATGCCAAAAAGGTGAGTTCGGAATTAATAGAAAAGCTCAATGAATATGCAGGGCTAAGCCCTAGTTCATCGCAGGATTCTCGGGGGCATTAGACCACATCGCGTAAGCCCCACCCAAAGCATTCATCGTATTCCGCCAATAGTTTTGATCTGTTTTTACGATTTGATCCGAGTGCAGATCATTCGGCATGACCAGCCAATTATTTTGCTGCCATTCCTCTTCGAGCTGTTCAGGACCCCATCCCGAATAACCCAAAAAGAATTGAATTTGGTCATTGGTCAATAAACCCTTATTGAGGAGCTCGATAATTTGAGTAAAATCACCGCCCCAATAAATTCCAAAATCGATGTAGACGCTGTGGTCAATTAAGTCAGGTGCATTGTGGATGAAATAGAGGTTGTCTTGCTCCACGGGTCCTCCATTGAAGACAGGAATCGTGGGGGATACCTCTGGGACCAGATCGTTCAAATCATAGCGCAGCGGCTTATTTAATATAAACCCAATCGACCCCTCATGATTGTGTTCTGCTAATAAAATTGCCGAGCGATTAAAAGATAAATCACCGATAATCGAGGGTTCGGCAATAAGCAAATACCCCTTAAGGGGTTTGATGTTTTGGTTAGGAGCCATATACTAAAGCTACATCAAATAAGTTATTTATACAACTATTTGATTTTCAAGCATAAAAAAACCCTGCCGAGGCAGGGTGTATTTTTTACATCAAAGTGATTAATTCACGCTGTCTGAAAGCTCAGAACCTGCTTTGAATTTCACAACATTTTTAGCGGCAATTTTGATGGTTTTTCCTGTTTGTGGGTTTCTTCCTTCTCTGGCAGCACGCTTAGATACTGACCAAGATCCGAATCCAACAAGAGAAACACGGTTTCCACCTTTCAACGATCCTTCTACGTTACCTAGGAAAGATTCTAATGCTTTTTTTGCAGCTGCTTTAGTGATACCAGCATCAGCGGCCATTGCGTCGATTAAATCAGATTTGTTCATACGATAAAATTTAAATTAAAATTTTGGTTAAACTTGCATATAATTGCTTTACAAATTTAACGGGTTAATCCAGTCACGCAAGGAAACACGCAGGAAAACGCGGTTTTTGTTAATAAATCAACCCCATTGTTGATAAAGTAAGATCAATCCGTCAATTTTTTCGCCAAATCAGTAATGACAGGGGTTTAGACGAATTTATCCTCTTTTTCAAAACTATAGCCATTTAGAAGAGACTCAATGGGCATTTTTTTCTTGCCCGGAAGTTGTAATATTTTAATCGCCAGCTGCTGATCTGCGGTATGCACGAGGAGTGATTTTTTATCACAGCTCAGGCTGCCCGGTGTTAATACTGAACTGAGGCCTGTACTCTGGACTTGATAAATTTTGACTTTAACGGCCTGTTCGTCGCGTATTAAAGTGGTCCATGCTCCAGGATAGGAGTCCAAACCGCGAATGAGATTAACTATTTGTTTAGCGGGTGAATCCCAAATGATTCTCGTGTTCTCTAGATTTAATTTAGGAGCACTCCTGAGCTGATCAGAGTCCTTTTGCGCTTTGGAGTGCGCCCTATTGTTAGCAATGGCTTCCAGCGTTTTTATTACGAGCTGAGTTCCCGCTACCATTAACTTATCGTGTAGGCTTGAGGCATTGTCTTCACTTTGGATTGGGCATGGGATGCTGTCAATAATGGCCCCGGTATCAATCTGGTGATCAATGAAAAATGTGGTCACACCAGTTTTTGTCTCTCCGTTAATTATGGCCCAGTTAATTGGGGCGGCTCCTCTGTACTGCGGCAGCAATGAAGCATGTAAGTTGAAGGTTCCTTTTTTTGGAATCTTCCAAAGGACCTCTGGCAGCATGCGAAACGCGACGACAACGAAAACATCTGGATTCAGCTCTCGGAGCGTTTTTAAGAACTCAGGATCTTTTAAACTTTCAGGTTGCCAAACCTGAAGTTGATGCCCCAGGGCTGCGTTTTTAACCGCACTGGGTTGAAGACTGCGTCCACGACCTGCAGGGCGGTCTGGGGCGGTGACCACGCCGAGCACAAGATAGTTGTGTTCGACTAACTTATTCAGCACCCCCACAGCAAAGTCTGGGGTCCCCATAAATATTATCCTCAAAGGCTTTGTCATCGTAAAAAGTATCTGTTGGCGGCGTCAATGCCTATTTTTTGTTCGTTATGCAGATAGGTCAATACAGTATCAATATCAATAGGGTCAAAGTTAATATTTTCTCTAAGCTCAAAGATGGTTAAGTTCTGGTCTTTGAGTAGATTCAATATAAGCTCGGCTATAGCGTGGCCTGCATTCGCGCTGCTTTGTTTTTTTCTTGACAGACAATTGGAGCATTGGCCACAGTCGGTGTTTAAGACTTGCCCAAAGTATCGCGCTAATTTTTGTTTTAAACAGCCCTGTGATTGGTGAATAAAGTCTAAAACATCACGTTCTTGAGCGCGAACCCGCTTTGCATGACGCTCGATAATAGCGCGATGGGGATTCACGCTGCGCGCATCTTCCCGCGGCAGTAAAAAGGTCAGTTGCAAATCTGTTTGGAACATCTCTAAATCGATGAGCTCTCTTTGCTGCATCCAAATCAGAGCGGCTTTAATTTGCTCAATAGTGACTCCAGTTTTTCGAGCCAATTGATAAAGATCAATGGATATTTTGCTTTGAAAAACGCCGCCGTAGAGTCTTAATATATTGCGTCCGATCATACCCGCCCCAGGGTTGTCGTCTAAAGCGTCATTTAAAAGCGTATTTTCCGCAATGAATTGAAGACGTGTTTTACTGCCGTATTGATGTTTTAGTGAAATTATCCCAATTCGATCTAGAATGTTTAGCGCAGCCATTGCTTTAGTGGGATTCAAGTCATAAATAGTGCAAAACTCACCAACAGCGAGGCCAAAGATTTCACCGGCCCCTTCACCGTAAGCAATTTGAAAATAATTACACAGATGGCGGTAAAACTGTTTGATATCCTCTGTGTTCAAGATTTGATTTTTTTTGCGCCTTTTGAACTGGGCTATATCGTGTTGATGATAGATTAACCAGGCCTGGGCCGGAGCGCCATCCCGACCGGCACGCCCGATTTCTTGGATATAACTCTCAATCGCATCGGGAACAAAAGTGTGAATGACAAATCGAACCCCCGCATGGTTAATGCCCATACCAAAGGCACTGGTTGCCACCATTACCTGGGCCGGTCGGGTTAACCAATTTTTTAAGGCCGTTTGTTTTTGTTTTTGATCCATGCCTCCGTGAAAAAACGCACAATCAAGTCCTTTGTTTTTTAAGTTATGGGCATATTGCTCACTGAGTTTTCTTGTGGGCACATAGACAATTCCGGAGCCTTTTTGCGCTTTTGCAATAGCCAAAATTCTCTCAAACACACCCTCTCGCTGCTCAATGAATAGCTGAATGTTTTCTTTGATCAGGGGGCGGCTAAAAATTTTTGGTTCCCTTAATTCAAGGGCGTTTGTAATTTCTGCTGTAATTTCTTCAGTGGCCGTTCCAGTTAAGGCCAAAATGGGCGTCTGAGGTTGAAGTTGACGCAATACTTTGAGTTGTTGGTAGGCAGGTCGAAAATCGAACCCCCATTGCGCAATACAATGCGCTTCATCAATAGCCCAAAGATTGATGTCTATTGTTTTTAAAAAATCCAGAACTAATTCTTGTTTGAGACGCTCGGGAGCAACATATAAAAATTTATAACCCCCATGCCGAAATAGATCAAAAATGCGCATCATTTCTTCTGGAGATTGGGGTCCTGCCAGGGCGATGGCCTTAATGTTGCGCCCCATAAGATCGTTTACCTGATCTTCCATTAGCGCTACTAGGGGAGAGATCACCACGCAAATACCTTCATTGAGCAGGCCAGGAATCTGATAACAAAGAGACTTGCCGCTTCCCGTAGGCAGCACGGCCAAAACATCTTGGCAGGAAACTAAAGCGTTGATAATGTCCTCTTGAGGCGCTCGAAACGACGTGTAACCCCAATACTGTGTTAAGCGTTGTTGGGGGCCCTGCATTACTGAGTGCTTAAGTGATTCAAGATAAATTCTGTACGCTGATTCACTGTTCCTACAGGGACTTCAATGGGGCGATAACCCAAATTTTCGTAGCGATTCGCGATGAAATGGTGAATTTTTTGTCCCTGTTCAAAAGACTCATAACGCTCATTATCCTGAACATGGATGGCTTGCCACGGCGGTAAAATAAACACGTAGTCATAGCGATATTTGTCCAAATCCTTGAGAAACTTTTCGGGAGATTGTTGTTTTAGATAATCCATATAGGCCACCACATCGGGCAGTCCTCTATCAAAAAACACGGGATTATTTATCGCGAGACTTTCTTCAAGATACTGGGCTTTGCGTCCTTGAAAAAGGGCTTGACTAAAGGCCAATGGGTCTTCTAAAAACAGTTGCTCGATGCCATTTTTTTGTGCCTCAAGAATGATTTGTCGAGAAATCTCGTGTTGACAAACATGCCCGAGGGTATCGAGTTGTTTCATTATTGTGGTTTTTCCGGTGCCTGGACCTCCGGTAAGCACGATTTTTGATGCCATGAATAAATACTAAAGACCATGACAAAGTTAGTTATTCTTGTAGGCTTGCGCTATCTTTGCGCAGAATTCGTTAACGACCGCTATGCCGGATAAAAAATCTAAAGAGTTCTACGATCGATTAACCCAGCAGTTAGCTGATGATCGTAGCTGGCCAGCTGCCTATATGTTTAAGTTTATTGTTCCAGGGACACAGGAGCGTATAGAGGCAGTATGTCAATTCTTTGACCCGGCCAATGCCGAGATACGGATTAAAAATTCATCCAAAGGAAATTACAGCAGTATTTCTGTTACCTTGACCATGGCCTCTCCAGAGGCGGTAGTGCAAAAATATCAGGAAGTTTCTGTCGTGGAAGGAGTCATTTCTCTATAAATTGATTACTTTGCAGGCACAGTAACCACTGTCTTTCCTCTATTTTTTTGATTGAGAACACCAACTATGTTAGTAGATAATTTAGAATACAATACCGAGCGTGAACATTTGATTATTCCCGAATATGGACGTCATATTCAAAAAATGGTGAACCAAGCCATTGCCATGGAAGATCGTGAAGAGCGCAATAAATGTGCCAACAGTATTATTGCAGTGATGGGAAATCTAAACCCGCATTTGCGTGATGTGCCTGATTTTCAGCACAAACTATGGGATCAACTCTTTATGATCTCAGATTTTAAACTTGATGTGGATGCGCCTTATCCAATTCCTTCGCCAGAAGAGTTAGCAGAGCGCCCACAACCATTGGCTTATCCTCAAAATTTTCCAAAATATCGCTTTTATGGGAATAACATTAAGCGTATGATTGATGTGGCCGTAAAATGGGAAGATGGAGATAAAAAAGACGGCTTGGTCATGACCATTGCCAATCACATGAAGAAGAGTTTTTTGAATTGGAATAAAGATACCGTTGACGATCAAGTGATTTTTAATCATCTTTTTGAGCTTTCAGACGGACAACTCAATCTTAAAGACAGCGAAGAAGACTTAACTCAAGCCACAGCGTTTGTTCAAACTAAAAAGCGTTACGTCAAAAAAACACACAAACCGAGTCGCGGTCGTAAGCGTTATTAATCCACAATAAAAATATGGGTACTTTTCACATTGAAGGAGGACATCAACTCTCAGGTGAGATTCGTCCGCAAGGCGCAAAAAACGAAGCGCTCCAAATCCTTTGTGCCGTATTACTGACCAATGAGCCAGTGGTCATAGAGAATATTCCAGACATTATCGATGTCAATAAACTCATTACCATTTTATCGCATTTAGGGGTAAAGGTTGAGCCTCTTTCTGCTGGGTCGTATCGGTTTCAGTCTGATGATTTAGATTTAGATTATTTAGAGTCTGAGTTATTCAAAAAAGAGGGCAGTAGCTTGCGCGGATCCATCATGATTGTTGGGCCATTGCTTGCGCGCTTTGGAAGAGGTTATATACCTCGTCCCGGTGGAGATAAGATAGGTCGACGTCGTCTCGATACCCACTTTGAAGGATTTATTAAACTCGGGGCCACATTCCGCTATAACAAGCACGAACGTTTTTATGGTGTAGAAGCGCCCGATGGATTGACTGGGACCTATATGTTATTGGATCAGGCCTCTGTAACCGGAACCGCGAATATATTAATGGCCGCGGTGTTAGCCAAAGGAACCACCACGATATACAATGCGGCGTGTGAGCCTTATTTACAACAACTTTGTCGTATGCTTCAATCCATGGGGGCCAACATTCAAGGGGTGGGATCAAACTTACTCGTTATTGAAGGCGTGGAGCGCCTTGGAGGCTGTACTCATCGCATTCTGCCGGATATGATTGAAATTGGGAGCTGGATTGGATTGGCTGCCATGACCCGAAGCAGTATTACGATCAAAGATGTTTCTTGGGACAATTTGGGCTTGATTCCTGATACGTTCAGAAAACTCGGCATCAAATTAGAACGTCGTCAAGACGATATATTTATTCCGAGCCAAGAATCTTACGAGATACAATCTGACATGGATGGCTCGATATTAACCATTTCAGATGCCCCTTGGCCAGGGTTTACGCCTGATCTTTTGAGTATTGTTTTGGTGACTTGTACTCAGGCCAAAGGCAGTGTATTGATTCATCAAAAAATGTTCGAAAGTCGTTTGTTTTTCGTGGATAAACTCATCGATATGGGGGCCAAAATCATACTCTGTGATCCCCACCGTGCCACCGTTATCGGTCACGACTTTGCTTCGTCATTAAAAGCAACCAATATGGTTTCTCCTGATATTCGCGCTGGGGTTTCTTTACTTATTGCCGCTTTATCGGCCGAGGGCACTAGCGTGATTCAGAATATCGAACAAATCGATCGTGGATACGAGCGTATCGAAGAGCGTCTTCGCGCCATTGGCGCCAAAATTACACGAGTGGACTAAGGCTTTATGCCTTGTTTCCTAATTATCTATCGGTAGGAATATTAAAACAAGTTTATACGGCCTGATTAAGCGCGGCCTTGTAGGTTTCCAGACAACGCGTGCGGGCCATTTTATGTTCTACCACGGGTTTGGGATAGCGGGGTAAGTCACATTCCGGAACCCATCTTTTGATATAAGTCTTTTGTTTGTCGAATTTATCCACCTGAGTCATTGGGTTAAAAATTCTAAAATAAGGTGCTGCATCGACACCGCTGCCTGCGGCCCACTGCCAATTCCCTACATTCGACGAACATTCGTAATCGAGTAATTTTTCAGCAAAGTAAGCTTCACCCCAACGCCAATCAATGAGCAAGTGTTTGCATAAAAAACTCGCCACCAGCATCCGCACGCGATTGTGCATATACCCTGTGGTATTGAGCTCTCTCATGCCCGCATCAACTAAAGGATAACCCGTTTGCCCATTTTTCCACGCCTCAAACTCCTTAGGATCATTTCGCCAACTTATTCGATCGTATTGTGGTTTGAAGGATTTGGTGACCGTGTGCGGAAAATGCCATAATATTTGCATAAAAAACTCGCGCCATATCAGTTCTTTGAGCAGAGTAATGTCTTCTATAGGAAGGAGCGCACGAACAATCTGCCGGACACTGACGCTGCCAAAACGCAAATGAGGAGAGAGTTTCGAAGTCCCTTTTGTTAAACCAGGAAAATTTCTCTGCCCTTGATAATTTTGGGCCATCACAGGGCTGTAATCATAGGGCAATACCTTGTGCGCGCTGGGCTTAAAGCCCATATCTTCTAGGCTTGGCATAGCACCAAGATCGCCGGGGGGCAGGTTTGCTTTGTGTTTTTCGACGGGATATTCGGTCAAGGGATTTGTTTCAAGCGCCTTCAACCACTTTTTACTGTAAGGGGTATAGACGACATAGGGTTTGCCATCATCTTTGACAATTTCATCCATTTCAAAAATGACTTGATCTTTAAATTGATGAAATCCAATATTGTGCTCTTCGCAAAGACGTTTTATGGCCAGGTCCCGTGTTAGGGCATAGGGTTCATAGTCCCGATTACAGATTAGGTGTTTGACGTCAAATTCTTGTTGCAGTTCTTTAATGGCTTGTTCAGCAGTGCCGTAATGGACCTTTAAGTCCCCACCCCAAGACTTCAGTTCTTCTTTAATTTGGCTTATTTGCTCATGAATAAAGCTGACACGACCATCGTCTGGGGCACATGAATCGAGAATGTTTCGATCAAAGACAAATAGAGGCACCACGGGATATGACCCTCTAAGGGCTTTGCTTAGACCATGATTGTCTTTTAGTCTAAGATCTCGTCTAAACCAAAAAATATTAACTTCTGGGCGTTGACGCTGCCTGCTGTCATTCAGCAACGGCTCCGAATTCCTCTCTTGATTTAAGTGCAGATCGCCTGATCCTTTGGCTTGCCTCATTTTATTTTAATTGTGTTTGACCCCGGAGAGTCTCATCGTTCTTAATTGAGTTTTAAGGCCCCCATGCCCCCATCGAGTCCTATAATTTGACCGGTCATCCATGAAGAAGCGTCACTGAGTAAAAAGTAGGTGCACTGAGCAATGTCCTGAGGCGTTCCCACGCGTTTAAGCGGATGACGCTCGTTCATTTTTTCAATTTTTTCCTCACTGGATAAAAGTTTTCCAGCCAGTGGCGTATTGGTAAGCGATGGAGCGATGGCATTCACGCGCAACTTCGGTGCGTACTCTGCAGCGAGCGAACGCGTTAATCCTTCGAGCGCTCCTTTGGCTACTGCTACTGAAGCGTGAAAGGGCATTCCTTGTTGCACTGCAACCGTGCTGTAGGTCACAATACTGGCTTGAGGGCTATTGAGTAGTTTGGGCAAAACATTTTGAAGACTTCGGATCATGCCCATAGTGTTAATTTCAAAGTCTGTAGCAAATGCTTCTGGTTTAAGTGCGCGAAAAGGTCTCAGATTAATGCTGCCCGGAGCATAAACAAAGCCATCAATTTGATCGGGTAATCCGTCCATACTGGCCTCAGGGTTGAGGACGTCGTACGGTATATGATGTACTCCGGTCACCTCAGGACGGTTGCGACATGCCGTGTAAACGGTATGGCCATTATCGATACAAAGTTGGGCTACAGCAGCACTGATTCCTGTGGAGCCTCCGATTATTAGTATATTTTTCATGAGTAGCTGCCGAACATTTCGGTGAGTTTTTGTGTTCTATAATTAAATATTTCTTCAAGTTTTGGCGTAACAATTAGGGGTGTAAACAAGGATCCTAAAGCGCCCATAGGGGCTTTGTAATGGATGAGGTCCTCCATGGCAACCCCATTTTCAATTGCGGAGAAAAAGTGTTTGTGGTGCCACAAGGTATAAGGCCCAAAGCGCTGCTCATCGACAAAATATTCATTGGGGACGACATGCGTGATCTCGGTGACCCATTTGGTTTTGATGCCTAAAAGCGGGGAAACGCGATATTCAATAATTTGACCAGGATACATGCGCCGGTCCGCGCCCGCAATAATATCAAACCCCATATATTCTGGGGTTATGGTTTTTAAATTCTTTGGATCTGAGAAAAAATCCCACGCTTGTTCAAGCGTGATGGGTAGCTTTTGAGTTCTGTGAAAAGTGTACAAAATGATATTTTTTGTAAAGATACAATTGTTTAACAAAATTGATCAAAGGTTAAACAAAATCATTTCTCGGTTTTATCGTTTTATTAACGAATCTTTTCTCTGGTTGAATTATATTCGTTAAAATTTTACGACATGAAAAAATTAATCTTCTCCTTTTTATTATCCGTGGCCTGTTCTTTCGGGGCTTTAGCGCAAATCCAAACCCCTGCAGCTTCTCCAGAGCAAACCTTAACACAAAGCGTGGGTTTGAGTTCTGTAACGGTTCAATATTCGCGACCTGCAATGCGTGGACGCACGATTTTTGGGGACTTAGTACCCTTGGACAAACTCTGGCGTACTGGAGCTAACAAAAACACTTTGGTGACTTTTGAAAGCGACGCCACAGTGGGTGGTTCGCCGTTAAAGGCCGGGACCTACGCACTTTACACGGTGCCATCCAAAGATGATTGGACCGTTTATTTTTACACGGATACAGAAAATTGGGGTTTACCTAAGCCATGGGATGAAAATAAAATTGCAGCCGTTTATAACGTTAAAGCCCAATCCCTCGACACATCAGTGGAAAGTTTCACAATCACTATTGATAAGGTCACAGATTCTGGGGCCCATTTAACACTTTCATGGGAAAATATGTCTGTAGCCATTCCATTTGGCTTCGATACTGGGTCTGCAGTAATGCAAACCATCGAACGCACAATGAATGGTCCTGCTGCAGGGGATTATTACCAAGCGGCCGTTTATTTTTTAAATGCGGACAAAGACATCAACAAGGCAAAAACTTGGATTGATAAAGCCATAGCGATGAGTGAAAAGCCGGCCTATTGGTACTATCGTCAAAAAGCGTTAATCTATGCTAAATCAGGGGATAAGAAAGGTGCGATTGCTGCTGCAGAGCGTTCAATGGAATTGGCTCAAGCGGCAGGAAACCAAGATTACGTGGCGATGAATAAAAAGTCATTAGCCGAATGGACTAAATAATCAAACGATGGCTTATAAAATCTGTCGCAGTTCATTTCTGTAATGCGATGGACTTTTGCCCGTCTGATTTTTAAACGTTTTATTGAAGTGGGAGAAATTATTGAATCCCGATTCAAAACAGACATCGGTTATGCTGAGTGATCCCTCCGCCAGGAGTTTACAGGCGTGGATGACTCTGTATTCTGTAACAAACTGTACAAACGTTTTACCTGTTTTATTTTTAAAATAGCGACTAAAGGCCTGTGGCGTCATGCTGACCTTATCGGCCATTTCGGTTAGGCTAATAGGCCGCGTAAAGCTTTGACTAACAAAGTTATAGATAACATCGAGTCTTGCAGCATCTTGTGGTTTAGTTTCTAAAATTATGTGGTCCGCATTGAGTAGGGTATAATCTTTAGCCAGAGCAAGTTCGTTTAGAAGCGCTAAAAAGTTAATCAAGCGATCAAATGGATTCATTTCGAGCAGGGCCTCTATTTTTGGTCCTAAGCGTGATTTGATTTTTTCTGAATAAACAATGCCTTGCTTGCTGCGGATTAAAAGCTGTTTAACTGCAGCAAATTCTGCTGCCTCAAAAAATTCTGGACCCAGAAAATCCTCCCGGGCTTGAATAACAATTTCACTTTTATTGTTTGTTAAATGATTCGTAAATCCAAAATGCGGCAAAGAAGCGCCGATAAAGATTAAGTCTCCATCGTTGTAGTACGATATGTGGTTTCCGATATGTCGTTTGCCACTTCCACCATTGATGTAGACGATCTCCATTTCAGGATGATAATGCCATGAAGAAGGATTGGCTGCATTAAAATCGCGCAGGTTTTCAATGTATAAGGAACTCCCTGGGGCAGGAGCAATGGCTTCGAACTGTGGATTCTTTTTCATAGCGATATAAAATTACCAAAGGTCAATAAGGCAATGTGAGGGTAAAATTAACCAATTTATATGTTATTTTAACAATATAACCCATAAGTGATGTATTATAGGTTAAAAATAGATATAAAATGGTCAAAAATGGAGGAGTATAGGCCGTCACTTTCACGCATCTTTGACCTGTAGTTAATAATACATCAATGTACTGTCGTTTGACTGTCAGACATTGGAAAACATTAAAATCGGTAATTTAGATTTTAATTTTTGGTCGTTAGTTGTAAAAGGGAGTCTTGGTCGGCTCCCTTTTTTCTTTGTTTATCCTCAATGCAAATACTACCTTTGGCCCCTCATTAATAATTTTAGACATGGATAATGGAATTTACGCTCGTTTTCACACAAGCAAAGGCAATATAGATGTATTACTGACTCATGACAAAACACCAGGAACGGTGGGTAATTTTGTGGCATTGGCCGAAGGTCAACTCGAGAATCAAGCCAAAAAGCCAGGGATACCCTATTATGATGGTTTGAGTTTTCACCGCGTTATTGCTGATTTTATGATCCAAGGTGGTGATCCGCAGGGAACTGGTGCAGGTGGACCTGGATATCAATTTGATGATGAATTTCATCCAGAATTAACGCATGATGGTCCTGGTATCCTATCTATGGCCAATGCTGGTCCTGGGACTAACGGAAGCCAGTTTTTTATTACCCATGTTGCTACACCGTGGCTAGACAATAAGCATACTGTATTTGGGCGCGTTGTCTCTGGGCAGGAAGTTGTCGATAAAATCGCTCAAAATGATGTGCTCGAGCGCCTGGAGATTTTGCGTGTTGGTCAAGACGCTGAGACTTGGAACGCCGTGGAGGCTTTTCGTGTTTTTAACGGGGCCAAAGCAGAACGAGAAGCAGCCGCAATACGCGCTGAAAAGGATTTACTCGAAAGCTTGTCTGAAGGCTTTACTGAGACAACTACGGGCTTGCGCTACCAAATTATTCAATCGGGCGATGGTATTCAACCGAAATCTGGAGAGAATGTTTCCGTGCACTACAAAGGTATGCTGGCTGACGGTAAGGAGTTTGACAATAGTTACAAGCGCGGTAATCCTATTGCTTTCCCAGTGGGTCAAGGCAATGTGATCCCAGGTTGGGATGAAGGCATTCAACTCCTCAAAGTAGGGGATAAGGCGCGGTTTGTCATTCCGAGTCATTTGGGATACGGATCTCGAGGTGCAGGAGGGGTAATTCCACCAAACGCGACCTTGATTTTTGACGTTGAATTGGTCAAGGTCGGCTAAATTATCTTTAGTCGGACCAATACTTACATCTGGTCTCCAAAAAATATAACGTTCATCATGAGCTTATTGGTGCCGTACCAAAAGGCTCTAAAGTTAGTGTTGTCCGTGAAATAACTGACTCTACCTCGATGCTTACGTCCTGTTTTAAAGGCACTACTTCCCGAGAGGGTCTTGAGGTTCTCCTTTGAGATATAGCCAGAAAGCAGTGGATCTATTTGATATAATATTGGGTTGTTCGATGCATTGGCGTCTGGTTCCAGAAAGATGGTTGTATTGCGAAACAGGGGCAATTCACTCTTTTTGTACCCAAAATTTACCGGGTGGGAACGGTCCGTTTTGGCTTGAAAAATGGCGCCACCTATAACTTGAGCGCCTCTGTAGCGCTCTTGTTGCTCAAAGCTTGCTTGTTGGCCCGTTTTTTCTGATTTCATCAGGGTCAAATCCAAGAGTTCATTGTTGTCGATCCAATAGGCAGCGGATCTAAATCCAATAAGATGTCCCCCTTGCTCAACCCAATTTTTCAAGGCTTCAGTGGCGCCGCTATCCGGTCCACGTCCCCAAGTTGCAGGCATGATAATGGTCGTGTATCGACTTAAATTTTTACGACCCAGCTCGGAAACATCGAGTTTGGTTAACGTTATGTCGTAACGCGTATCCAATAAGTGCCATATTTCACCAGCATCATAAGGGTTAATCCCAGGGCCCACCAATAAAGCGATCTTCTTAGGTTCTAGGGTCCTAAAGTCTGAGCTGCCTAAATTCATGCCTTGAGTTGCTCCTGTGGAAAGGCCATGAATCCTGTGCTCCTTATTGAGTGCTTCCATGAGATTATGGATCTCATCAGGGGATTTTTCCTGATTATGAGCAGGAATCATTAGACTGCCATAATCGAAATTTTGTTTCCCTAAGGCAAATGGTTGCATGGCGACTTTGACACGAATATTATTTTCAAGCAAATAATTTAAGGCCTTTGGACTGTAATAATCTTCCCATACTAGGATATAGGCATAGCTTTTATTCAAAACATTTGTTCCCGTATTGAGATGTTCAGGGTTTAATTGTTCAGCCAGCTCCAGGTCTTTTAATCTTGCACTGGTGTGCTCCAAATTAAATGCTAGAGGAAGACTCCAAGCACTTATATCATAAAATAAGCTGTCCTGAAAT
>DDCS01000103.1 GCA_002335345.1 Flavobacteriaceae bacterium UBA2000
ACTGGCTCCTTCTTATCGATAATTTTCTTAGCGGACTTTACCGTTTTTACAATGCCACGCTCGATGAGTTTACGAATCACAAAAGGCTTATAGAGCTCAGCGGCCATATTTTTTGGAAGACCACATTCGAATAATTTCAATTCAGGTCCCACGACAATTACCGAACGCGCTGAATAATCAACACGCTTCCCAAGTAAGTTTTGACGGAAACGCCCTTGCTTACCTTTCAATGAATCCGAAAGCGATTTGAGTGGACGGTTACTGTCTGTTTTTACCGCTGATGCTTTACGCGTGTTGTCAAACAGGGAGTCAACTGATTCCTGTAACATCCGCTTTTCGTTACGCAAAATGACTTCAGGGGCTTTGATCTCCATCAAACGCTTGAGACGATTGTTTCGGATAATGACACGACGATACAAATCGTTCAAGTCGGAAGTTGCGAAACGTCCACCATCTAAGGGCACAAGAGGACGTAATTCTGGTGGGATCACAGGAACAACCTTCATAATCATCCATTCTGGACGATTTTCACGGTTTAACGACGCCTCACGGAAGGACTCAACGACCTGAAGACGCTTTAATGCTTCTGTCTTACGTTGTTTCGAAGTTTCGTGATTGGCCTTATGTCTCAATTCAAAAGACAGCGTATCTAGATCAATGCGATTCAATAATTCTTCCAAACATTCAGCACCCATTTTGGCGATAAATTTGTTCGGGTCACTGTCATCCAAATACAAATTCTCTTGAGGCAACGAGTCCAGAATATTCAAATACTCTTCCTCTGTCAAGAAATCCATTTTTTGAACGGGCTCACCTTCCTCATTCGTCGCGATACCCGGTTGTATGACAACATAGCGTTCATAATAAATGATCATATCCAATTTCTTGGAGGGAAGACCAAGCAGATATCCGATTTTGTTCGGTAAGGATCTGAAATACCAAATGTGCGCTACAGGAACCACAAGGTTAATGTGTCCAACGCGGTCACGGCGTACTTTTTTCTCAGTTACCTCAACACCACATCGATCACATACAATACCCTTGTAGCGAATTCTCTTGTACTTTCCACAGGCGCACTCATAATCCTTTACAGGACCAAAAATACGTTCGCAAAACAGTCCGTCACGCTCTGGTTTGTGTGTGCGGTAGTTGATTGTCTCAGGCTTTAACACTTCTCCACGAGACTCTGCCAAAATAGATTCTGGCGATGCCAAACCAATAGAAATCTTGTTAAATCTCTGTACTGTGTTTTCTTTATTTCTTGACATATTGCTTAAAATAATCTTTAATTTGTTAGTTGTGTGTCCTCGACACCAATTTCGTCACGCTCTCGGGCAAAAGCCCTAAAAACTATTCTTCTAATCTGATGTCCAGACCCAATCCTTTGAGTTCGTGCATCAATACATTAAAGGATTCAGGCAGACCTGGTTCAGGCATGGTTTCTCCTTTAACAATAGCTTCATAAGTTTTAGCGCGACCAATAACGTCATCCGATTTAACTGTCAAAATCTCTCTGAGCGTACTTGAAGCGCCATAAGCCTGAAGTGCCCATACCTCCATCTCTCCAAATCGCTGACCACCAAATTGAGCTTTACCTCCTAGAGGCTGCTGAGTGATCAGTGAGTATGGACCAATAGAGCGTGAGTGCATTTTGTCGTCGACCATGTGACCGAGTTTCAACATGTAAATCACACCAACTGTCGCTGGTTGATCAAAGCGCTTTCCAGTTCCACCATCGTAAAGATAAGTGTGTCCAAAACGCGGGATTCCAGCCTTATCGGTCAATTCATTAATTTGATCGATGGTCGCTCCGTCAAAAATAGGCGTAGCATACTTCTCGCCTAATTTCATACCGGCCCAACCTAGAACCGTTTCATAAATCTGTCCGATATTCATACGAGAAGGTACCCCAAGTGGATTCAATACAATGTCCACAGGTGTTCCATCCTCTAAGAAAGGCATATCTTCTTCACGTACAATACGGGCAACAATACCCTTGTTTCCGTGACGACCAGCCATTTTATCTCCTACCTTCAACTTTCGTTTTTTGGCAATATAAACTTTGGCCAATTTCAAGATACCTGCAGGAAGTTCATCCCCAACAGAGATCGTAAATTTCTCGCGTCTTAAGTTCCCTTGAAGATCGTTTTCTTTGATTTTATAATTGTGCATCAAATCACGAACCAAAGCATTGGCGTGATCGTCTGTGGTCCAAGTTCCACCGACAAGGTGGGTATAGTCATCTACAGCGCTTAACATTTTAAGGGTGAATTTCTTTCCTTTTGGGAAAACAACTTCACCTAAATCATTGGTCACGCCTTGTGCCGTTTTACCGCCTACAATTGCAAATAACTTTTCAACTAAGACCTCTTTTAATTCTTGGAATTTAACCTCATAGACCCCTTCCAATTCTGCGATGTCCTCTTTATCCTGAGCACGCTTACGTTTATCCTTAACGGCTCTAGCGAATAATTTTTTATCGATAACAACACCACTCAACGAAGGAGAAGCCTTTAGAGAGGCGTCTTTAACATCACCTGCCTTATCACCAAAGATCGCGCGCAAAAGCTTTTCTTCTGGAGTTGGATCGCTTTCCCCTTTTGGGGTAATCTTACCGATTAAAATATCACCCGGTTTTACCTCGGCGCCGATTCGGATCATTCCGTGTTCATCCAAATCTTTAGTCGCCTCTTCAGAAACGTTTGGAATATCGTTGGTCAATTCTTCATTACCCAGCTTAGTATCACGAACATCCAAAGAGTATTCATCGATATGAATCGAGGTGAAAATGTCATCTCGAACCACTTTTTCTGAAATCACAATTGCATCCTCGAAGTTATATCCTTTCCAAGGCATGAAGGCAACCTTCATATTGCGACCAAGGGCCAACTCTCCTTTTTCCGTAGCATAACCTTGACACAATACTTGACCTTTTTTAACGCGATCGCCTTTTTTAACAATCGGTTTTAGGTTGATCGAAGTACTTTGGTTTGTCTTTCTGAATTTAATGAGATTATACGTCTTTTCATCACTATCAAAGCTCACCATACGGTCTTCCTCGCTGCGGTCATATTTAATCGTGACTTTCTGTGCGTCTACATATTCAATAACCCCATCACCTTCTGCATTAATCAATACACGAGAATCAGACGCTACTTGACGTTCTAAACCTGTACCAACGATTGGCGATTCAGCGCGTAAAAGTGGTACAGCCTGACGCATCATGTTTGATCCCATCAAAGCACGGTTCGCATCATCGTGCTCCAAAAATGGAATTAATGACGCAGAAATTGAGGAAATTTGATTCGGCGCAACGTCGGTGTAATGAACCTGACTCGGCTCTACTACAGGGAAGTCACCTTCCATACGAGCAATAACGCGATCTCCCTGAATTGTTCCGTCCTTTTTAGTAGGAATATTCGCTTGAGTGATCAATTTTTCTTCCTCTTCTTCGGCCGATAGATAAATAGGTTCAGAAGTTAAATCAACTTTTCCATTTTCCACCTTACGGTAGGGCGTTTCAATAAACCCAAGGTTATTAACTTTGGCGAATACTGAAAGTGAAGAGATCAAACCGATGTTTGGCCCTTCCGGAGTTTCAATAGGACAAAGACGTCCATAATGCGTATAGTGAACGTCACGAACCTCAAATCCGGCACGCTCACGAGAAAGTCCCCCAGGCCCTAATGCAGAGAGTCTTCGCTTGTGCGTAATCTCCGCTAATGGGTTGGTTTGATCCATAAATTGAGACAGCTGGTTGGTCCCAAAAAACGAATTGATTACGGACGACAAGGTCTTAGCGTTGATCAAGTCAATAGGCGTAAACACCTCGTTATCGCGAACATTCATGCGTTCACGGATGGTCCGTGCCATACGTGCTAAACCAACACCAAATTGAGAAGACAATTGCTCCCCAACGGTTCGGACACGACGGTTGCTCAAGTGATCAATATCGTCAATCTCAGCTTTTGAGTTGATCAATTGAATCAAGAATTTGACAATAGTAATGATATCTTCTTTGGTCAAAACTTGCTTGTCCATTTCGATATCGAGACCCAATTTTTTATTCATTCGGTAACGCCCTACCTCACCTAAGTTATAGCGCTGATCACTAAAGAACAACTTATGGATGATGCCTCGCGCCGTTTCTTCATCTGGCGGTTCTGCGTTACGCAATTGACGGTAGATATGCTCAACAGCTTCTTTCTCAGAATTCGTAGGATCCTTTTGAAGGGTGTTGTGAATAATGGCATAATCCGCCTGCTGGTTATCCTCTTTGTGCAGCAAAATAGTTTTGCTTCCTGAGTCTAGTATTTCGTCAAGGTGTTCCTTTTCCAGAACCGTATCGCGATCAAGAATAATCTCGTTACGTTCTATAGAAACCACCTCACCTGTGTCCTCATCCACGAAATCTTCATGCCAAGTTTTCAAGACGCGAGCGGCGAGCTTTCGCCCAAGATACTTTTTCAATCCCGTTTTAGAAGCCTTTACCTCCTCGGCAAGATCAAATATTTCTAAAATATCCTTGTCACGCTCAAACCCGATAGCACGGAATAGAGTGGTTACAGGTAATTTTTTCTTTCTGTCGATGTAGGCATACATCACAGAATTGATGTCTGTTGCAAATTCAATCCACGAACCTTTAAATGGAATAACACGTGCAGAATACAACTTGGTTCCGTTTGCGTGGAAAGACTGACCAAAGAATACCCCTGGCGAACGGTGTAACTGGGAAACAACAA
>DDCS01000002.1 GCA_002335345.1 Flavobacteriaceae bacterium UBA2000
CTTGCAGCAAGAATTAATGACTGTGATTGTGCGTTGGTCATAACCAGCGACGGTGGATTTCGCGGGGCTAAAACCATAGCCCTAAAAAATATAGTCGATCAGGCACTTGAGGAGTGCCCAGGGATTCAAAAAACTTTAGTTGTCGCACGCACCAATCAAAAAATAAAAATGGTCCCTGGTCGGGATCTTTGGTTAAAGCCTCTTGTTGACCAGGCGAGTGATCATTGTCCTGCCACCATGATGGATGCAGAAGACCCTTTGTTTATTCTTTATACCTCGGGTTCTACGGGAAAACCTAAAGGCATGGTACACACTTGTGGAGGCTATATGGTCTACACGGCCTATACCTTTAAAAATGTATTTCAATACACCGAGCAAGATATCTACTGGTGTTCGGCCGATATTGGGTGGATTACCGGACACAGTTATATCCTTTATGGTCCTTTGGCCAATGGTGCTACGACTGTGATGTTTGAAGGCGTGCCTTCTTATCCAGACTTCGGTCGCTTTTGGGCCATTATTGAAAAATATAAGATTACACAATTTTATACTGCACCTACCGCCATTAGGGCATTAGCCAAAGAATCATTGGATTTTGTAACCCCATATGATTTATCAAGCTTAAAAGTTTTAGGGACTGTGGGAGAACCGATAAATGAGGAGGCATGGCAATGGTATTTTAATCATATTGGTCAGGCCAAAGTCCCCATTGTAGACACTTGGTGGCAAACGGAAACAGGGGGGGTAATGATTGCGCCGCTCCCAGGAATCACCCGAGCTATTCCAACTTATGCTACCCTGCCTTTGCCTGGCATTCAACCTGTTTTGCTGGACGAGCAGGGTAACGAAATCAATACCCAAGAAGGCTCAGGACTTCTTTTTATCAAACATCCTTGGCCCTCAATAGCCCGGACCATATGGGGTGATCACCAACGATATGTACAGACTTATTTTGGCGCTCAAAAGGATAAATACATGACCGGTGATGGCGCTACACGGGATGCCCAAGGCAATTACCGTATTACTGGACGCGTCGATGACGTCATCATTGTTTCTGGGCACAATCTCGGCACAGCCCCTATAGAAGATGCCATAAATGAGCACGAATTAGTCGCCGAAAGCGCGGTTATCGGAGTGCCACACCCCATTAAAGGCAACAGTCTTTTTGGTTTTATTATTCTCAAACAAAAACAAAGCTCTGAAACTGAAGCGTCCTTAAAAAATCAAATTAATCAATCCATTGCCCAGCATATTGGACCAATCGCAAAACTTGATGAAATGGTTTTTACCCCGGGGCTCCCTAAAACCCGCAGTGGCAAGATCATGCGAAGAATTTTGCGCAACATTGCTCAAAGGCAATTTGACGCTCTAGGCGACACCAGCACCCTACTTAATCCAGAAATTGTCAAGGACTTAATTAAAATGATGAAAAAAATATAGCCCAAGGGATTTAAGGTATGGTTTTTGTGACCGCGTAACTCGTGCTAATTCAACCTTAATCACAAAGATTATACAATGCGTCAAGTCCTTTTTACCCTGAGCCTTTTTTGCTTTTATTTCGCAATGGCTCAGCCAATAAACTATAATGATGATCCCGCTGAAATTAATTTGTTTCGGGCTACCGAAACAGACACCATTAACAAGGATTATTGGACCCAACTCGACAGTACGGACACAGAACTCGAGCAAGTCGTTATCTCAGCCACTAAGTGGCGTCAATCCAGGGATAAAAGCCCGCTAAAGGTAATCAGCGTTAAGTCAGCAGATATTGTCTTGCAAAACCCCCAGACCGCTGCTGATTTACTCGGCAATTCAGGCGCTGTATTTATTCAAAAAAGCCAACAAGGGGGCGGCAGCCCTATGATTCGCGGTTTTGCCGCTAATCGATTGATCTATACCGTAGACGGCGTGCGGATGAACACCGCCATTTTTAGGGGGGGCAATCTTCAAAATGTCATTTCTTTAGATGCCCTTTCTTTAGAAAGCGCAGAAGTTTTATTAGGGCCTGATGCGGTCGTCTATGGCAGCGACGCCATTGGCGGGGTTATGAGTTTTGAAACCCTCGGTCCAAAATTCTCAGACAACGAACAATTGTCTGTCTCGGCCAGTGGCCTGACCCGCATGGCTTCAGCTAATTTCGAGCGAACGGCCCATGCGGATCTTCAAATAGGGCGACAAAAGTGGGCTTTAACCTCGAGCTTCACACGGACTAATTTTGGCGATCTGCGTCAAGGAAATCACGGGCCTGAAGATTATTTACGGCCCTTTTATGTAACCCATTACAATGGTCAAGACCTTATCACACCAAATTCAAATCCAAACCGACAGACCCCCTCGGGATATAATCAAAGTAATTTCATGCAAAAGGTATTTTATCGACCCAATACCCAATGGAATTTAAGTCTGGCCTATCATCATTCAGCAACTTCTGCCTACAGCCGTTACGATCGACAACTCAGAACAAAAAATGATCTGCCGCGCTATGGTCAATGGGATTATGGTCCTCAAAAATGGGCCATGAAACAATTCACCGCCAACCACACTAGGGCTCAGGGTATTTTTTCTGAAATGACTTTGCGATTAGCGCAGCAAGACTTTGAAGAAAGCCGAATTAGTCGAGGCTTCAATGACCCCATACAAGAAAATCGATCAGAGGCTGTTGTGGCCTATTCTGCAAATTTAGATCTGCGTAAATCAATAGGGGACAAAGGAGAATTATTTTATGGATTGGAATGGGTTTTAGACCAGGTAACCTCCACTGGAATAGAGAAAAATATTCAGTCCAATACAAGTGCCCCAGGGCCTTCTCGTTACCCCCAAGCAGATTGGCAATCCTATGCCGCTTACCTTTCGTATCAGCACCAATGGACCTCAAAACTCATGTCTCAAGCTGGGCTGCGTTATAATGGCATTGATTTAAAGGCCGCCTTTGACACGAGTTTTTACCCATTACCTTTTGATAAGGCAGAGCTCAATACAGAGGCTGTGACAGGAAGCTTTGGCCTTGTGTTTAAGCCCTCCAGGTTTTGGAACTTGCGCGCCAATATGGCCACTGCCTTTAGAGCGCCCAATGTGGAGGATATTGGAAAGGTCTTTGATTCAGAACCTGGTGCGGTCGTCGTTCCAAATCCAGATCTCGTCCCTGAATATGCCGTTAGTTGGGATTTAGGGATCGCCCATATGCTCCATAAAAAATTGAAAGTCGACCTCAGCGGCTACTACACGCGGTTAGACAACGCCCTCACGCGAAGAGATTTTACCTTAAATGGCGCATCCGAAATTGTCTATGATGGCGTATTGAGTCGGGTTCAAGCGATTCAAAATGCAGCCGAAGCCCAAGTTTATGGTATTCACACCGGCATTGAACTCAAATTACCTTCAGGCTTTGAACTCACTACTGATTTAAACTGGCAAAAGGGAACTGAAGAAATGGATGATGGCTCTAGCAGCCCTGCGCGGCATGCGGCCCCTTGGTTTGGCGCCACACGCTTATGGTTTCGTGCCGAAAATCTCGTGATTCAGGGCTATTCTCAGTACAGTGGCGGATTGAGTCATGATCAATTGGCTGTGGAAGAACAATCAAAAACAGAAATATACGCCCTGGATGCTCAGGGCAATCCATATGCCCCTGCCTGGCAGACGTTCAATCTTAAGGCTCAATATTCCATAGATGCACACATTGAGTTGATCGCTGGGGTGGAAAACATCACCGATCAACGGTATCGCACCTATAGTTCTGGTATTTCAGCAGCAGGTCGCAACCTAATTTTAGCCTTGCGCGCCCAAATTTAATTTCATTGCTTAAATTGGGGCGATGAAACAACTTCTCGCCTTGGCGTTAGGCCCAATACTGGCCGTGTCTATTCTTTTGTTGCCAGAGCCGCTATTTAATCCAATAATGGATAAGATTTTTGCGGCCAGCCTGTGGATGGTTATTTGGTGGATTACTGAGGCCGTCTCTATTTCCATTACTGCGCTTTTGCCTATAGTAATTTTCCCTTTACTGGGCGTTGGTACGATCGGTCAGGTGACCGTTCATTACGCCAATCCCATAGTGTTTCTTTTTTTTGGCGGATTTGTCATCGCACTGGCCTTAGAAAAAGTGGCTTTACACAAACGCATGGCCTTACATATCTTAAAGCTTACCGGGCCCAAAGCAAACGGAGTGATTTTTGGGTTTATGCTGGCAACCGCACTACTCTCCATGTGGATTTCCAATACGGCCAGTACTGTAGTGATGCTTCCTATGGCCCTGTCTGTTTATAAACTGGTCAAAAAGAAAACGCAAAAGAATAAGAAAAAACTGCGGCGATTTGCCGTGAGTCTTATGCTCGGTATCGCAGCAGCGGCGAATATCGGGGGAATGGCCACATTAATTGGCACCCCACCAAACAGCGTGATGCTCGCTTTTTTGAATGAACAATACCAAGTAGACATTGGATTTTTTCAATGGATGACCTTTGGAGTCCCTTTATCAGCGCTACTGCTTGCGGTGGCGTATTGGATAATCGTCCGTTGGGCATACCCAAGTGGCCTGGGACTTTTGGACAGTGCCCACGACATCATCGAGGACGAACTCCATGCCCTAGGGCCAATAAAGCGCAAAGAAAGAACTGTGCTCACGTTGTTTTTAATGACGGTTCTTGGTTGGGTGGTTAGAGGGCAAATCAATGCATTGTGGCCGGATCTGTCCCTCACCGATACCCATATCGCCATGCTCGGCGCCCTAGCACTTTTTGTCGTACCCGTCCAAAAAGGAGCAAAGCCCTGTGTCCTCCAATGGGAAGATACGGCTAAACTCCCTTGGGGTATTTTGATTCTGTTTGGAGGGGGACTGGCTCTAGCCAACGCCTTAGCGCAGGGAGGTTTTATCGATGCCATACAAGCCTTTATAAGCCAGCAAGATCAATGGTCTCCGGTTTTGATCCTCATTGCACTGGTTACGCTCGTATTGTTTTTAACCGAACTCATGAGCAATGTCGCTTTGGTTACCGTTTTTTTACCCGTTATCGCAGGAATCGCTCTTGGCTTGGATCAACCGCTCATGGCTATGGTCATTCCCGTTACCCTTGCGTCGAGTTGCGCGTTTATGTTGCCCATGGCAACACCCCCAAACGCCATAGTGTTTGCCAGCGGTCACGTTAGTGTTTCACAGATGGTCCGTTCGGGATTCTGGCTAAACCTCATGTCCTTAATCGTTATCTTGCTTACTAATTATTTCTTATTGCCTTTAATTTTCTAAAAATCTTTATCTCTCCGTAACTTTGGCTTTCATTTCCATGCTATGAAACACACCAAGGAAGAAAGATTTCAAAAACACGTGCTGTCTAAATATCAGATTTACAACAGCATTTTTATGACCCTCCCCTTTGATTCAATCACCAAGACCGGGGTCCTTTTGCCCTTATTTGAAGAGCTCTGTGTTTCTGGCTATGAACAAGGGAAAAACCCCACTGAAATCATCCATGAATTCTATCAGCAATACCGACCAGAATTCGATGAAAAGCAACAAATCAATCTGCTATTTAGCTTTATTCAATACATCGAACGCCAAGTCGTTCTCTTTGATGCGATTGAAGAAGCAACATTTTCCATCATCAATAACACTGAAGGCCGAGGAACCTTGCGCAGTATCAAAGATGAGGCGCATGAGAAAAATAAGCGCGAAGCCCTAAAGGACTACCTTAAGCGCTTTAAAGTCCGTCCTGTACTTACCGCCCACCCCACCCAGTTTTATCCAGGCTCTGTTTTGGGAATCATCACGGATTTGGCAAAATCTATTGAGAAAAATAAACTCGACGAAATAGAATTGCTCTTGGCACAACTTGGCAAAACACCCTTTTTCAAAAAATCCAAACCCAGTCCTTTTGACGAAGCGGTGAGTTTAATATGGTATCTAGAGCATGTCTTTTATCAAGCAGCACATAATATTTATCGATTTACAAAAACCCACATTTTTGACGGAGAACAACTGCCAAACGAACTCATTAATCTCGGGTTTTGGCCCGGTGGAGACCGCGACGGCAATCCGTTTGTTACAGCAGAAATAACGCTGGAAGTCGCCGCAAGACTTCGTCGTTCTTTAATGAAAAATTATTATAAAGACGTGCGCAAAATGAAGCGCCGGATCACCTTTGATCACGCCGAACCACTGGTATTAGCCCTCGAAGAAAAACTGGCTGCTGAACTCAACCCGAGCTTTACCGTAGCGGGTGATCGTACCCCTGAATTTCTCAAAGACCTAGCCTCCTTGAAGGAAATTTTAGAGACGCAGCACGAAGGACTTTTTGTGACTTTAGTTGACGAGCTCATTGAAAAAATGAACCTTTTTGGATGTTATTTTGCCTCTTTAGATATTCGCCAAGATTCACGCATACACACTAAGGCAATCATGGCCATTGCTCAAGCCTACCCGGAGATCATCCCAATGAATTACCCGCATCTCGATGCCCAGCAAAAAATTGATTTATTGGGCGGATTACACGGTAAGGTCGATGTAGATAAGATAAAGGATGAAATGGGCCAGCAGACCTTGGCCTCAATTTATGCCATGAAAAGCATCCAAGAAAAGAATGGCGCTAAGGCTTGCGAACGCTATATCATTAGCAATAATGGCAGTGTTGTCAATGTTATGGAAGCCTTCGCAATGATTCGATTATGCGACTGGGAAACCCCTAATTGTGATGTTATCCCTTTGTTTGAAACCATTGATGACCTTAAAGCAGCGGATAAGGTCATGGAAGCCTTATACACGAATTCTGAATACCAAAAACACCTTCAAAGGCGCGGGAATCGACAGTCTATAATGCTTGGATTTAGTGATGGCACCAAAGATGGCGGGTATCTTATGGCCAACTGGGCCATTTATCGGGCCAAAGAACGCTTGACCGAAGTGTCTCGCGCTCACGGAATTACTGCCTTGTTTTTTGACGGTCGGGGAGGGCCCCCGGCACGGGGAGGAGGAAAGACCCATCAGTTCTATGCGTCTTTGGGAAACACCATAGAGCACGAAGAGGTTCAGTTAACCATTCAAGGCCAAACGATAAGTTCAAATTTTGGCACTATTGCTTCCTGTCAGTACAATTTGGAACAACTGATTAGTTCGGGTATTGCCAATGAAATTTTTTCCCCAGATCAAGCCAATATTGCCCCAGAACAAAGGCTTATTTTAGCGCAATTGGCTGATTTGAGCTATAGCGCGTACCAAGACTTTAAAAACCACCCGAAGTTTTTACCCTATCTAGAGAAAATAAGCACCTTAAAATATTACGCAAAAACCAATATTGGCAGTCGCCCGGCCAAACGCGGCAGTAGTGATCAGCTAAATTTTAGTGATCTCCGGGCTATTCCTTTTGTGGGCAGCTGGAGTCAACTCAAACAAAATGTTCCTGGGTTTTATGGCGTAGGCATAGCCCTTGAAGCCCTTAAGGCCCAAGGTAAAATGACTGAGCTGCAGGAACTTTATAAAACCTCTGCATTTTTTAGAACACTTCTCGAAAATAGCATGATGAGCCTTAGCAAAAGCTATTTTCCTCTGACTCAATACTTAAAAGACGATCCTGAGTTTGGTGGTTTTTGGCAACTTATTTATCAAGAATATTTGCGCTCAAAAGACCTTGTTTTAGAAGTCTCTGGCTTGGATCAACTTATGGAAGACTCACGGGCGATGAGGGCCTCCATCGGGGTGCGTGAACGCATCGTTCTGCCCTTGTTGACCATACAACAGTACGCTCTGCGCAGAATACAAGAGATTCATAAAGGAGAAAAAAATGACCGTGATTTAGCCATTTATGAAAAAATGGTAACCCGTTCGCTCTTTGGCAATATCAATGCGAGCCGAAATAGCGCATAGCCTTCGGAATCTACCCGAAAACCTGACGGTAAATTTCTATTGATTTAGGGCGTTTGAATCCGGTAGCGTGCATTTGCATATAATCCATAAGTAAGTCCAGTAGCTCCCGTCTTTGACTTGTCGTGGTTTTCCACTGAGCCAAATGACTAAATGGCGTCTTTGCCAAAGTGCATAAGTCTTTTAAGACCGTGGCGCTTCGGGTAATGCCTAAAGAAGAATCCTGAAATACCCCCTCTTCGAGATTAAAGTAGGGCAGGTGCTCATTTTGAAAATCCGGATAACAGCCCAGGTATTGTTGCAGCTCTAGCACAATTTTAAGGTGAAAATTTAACGGACTTTCTGAAGCATCAAGGGCCAACAGCGCATCACTTAAAAACCCGAAAAGTTCTGGATTAGGTTCCTGCTCTTGGAGGGTCATTTTAAACATCTCGGCCAAAAACAAGGCCATTGAGCTCTTGACAATATCGCTGTGCAAGCTGAGGTAATGTGCCGACACTTTGGCCTCGGTCAGTCGTTCTAGCTGACCCTTATCCCGATGCATGGCTTGAATCTGTAATTGGGTAAGCGGCTGAAACATGGCTGGCCTAAAAGGGCCTTTCTTTGACTTTTGTAATCCCCGAATCATGTAGCTGCGCAATCCTGAAGATTCTGTGAGCATTTTGACAATCACATCCGATTCACCATAACGGACCGTAGCAAGGACTAAAGCTCGCGTATTTACCCTCATTATCGGACGATCATAATTTTTAGCACTTTAGTCTCAAAAGCATCTTCAGAAGTAATCAAAACTAAATAAACTCCGGAGGCTACTTTATGACGCCCGAAGGCGCGCGTATCCCAAAGGACACTTCCTCCCTGACTTTTGGTTTCAAAAACTAAATTGCCCTCGATGTCCGTTATTTTGACGTTTGCCCCTGCCGTGAGCCCATCCACGGTGACTTGACCTTGAAAACCCGGTCGCACTGGATTGGGATAGACGTAAGCACCGGACAAGTCATCACGGGCATCAGTAGCAGAGCCCTCAAAAGCGACAAGTCCCTTTGTGGTCGCAAAATACACTCTTCCACTATCGCCATCAATGGCAATATCCTGAACATTATCTGAGGGCAAAGGAGAGTTTTCTTTGGTGAAGCGCAATAGGGTTTCTTGACCATTGGCCGAGAGATAAAACACACCTGAGGTGGCTGTAGCAATCCATTTGTTATTGGACCCATCGACTTCAATATCAGTGACTGACTGCTGAAATAAGAGCTCCTGCGCGACCCCTTCCTCGAGGATTATAATGGGCTGGGCTTCGACATTATTCCCGCTCTGAAAAAATCCTGTCGTATTATAAAGAACTCTTAACCCCTCACGCGTTCCAATCCAAAGTCGATTATTGTTGTCAAAGGCCAAACTACGCACATCCGTAGAAGGCAAATTTCCATTGCCGGAGCCTTCAGTAATTCGATTAAAACTATTGGTGCTGGGGTTAAACCCGATTAAACCATTTTCAGCGGAGCCGAAAAAAACATAACCTTCACGGCTGATCTTTAAATCCGTTAAGGCCAATTCATCTTCGGCATTAATAATTCCGGATAAATCAATTTTTCCAATTTGCCCCGAAGGACTCAGACGCAGCAATCCTTGATCAATTTTTGATTGAACAAACCACAGATTGTTGTCCCGGTCAAAATCTGATCCATAAATACGAAGACCTGCAGCCGGGTTGCCTGTGGGTAGCGTCAAACTACTATTGCTTTCATCATAAAGGATTTCGGGAACCCCAGCGGTTAATTTAAGTAAGCCAAACTGAAATGATGAAGCAAAAACCTGATCTGGATTCATTGGATTAATTTTCATTTGGACGATATCGCTCGCTCCAAAAAGATCCGCTGCTGGAATATTATTCCATCCCTCATTTTGAAATTGACTGAGGCCCCTAAAACTCAGTGGAAATGGATTAAAACTTACCGTGATCTCACCAAAACCAACCCAAAGTTGACCTGAAGAAGCGTCAATTGAAAATGGGTTATTAAATAACGGCCCTTGAGGCCCCACGGGTGTCCATCCAAATTGTCCACTGGATCGCTTGAGCAGTCCACTAGTCTGAGTTCCGGCAAAAATTTGATCTGCAAACCCGAGACCTACTGAAAACTTATCCCCGAATTCAAAAGGCAATTCAAAAATATCCAAAGGGGTAAAGTCTGCCCCATAGGTATTTACGGTTGATTCTGTAGTAATGGTCAGCACGTTCCCATTAACCCGCATATCCACGATTGGGTCTGTCCCAAAGTCGGCCATAATTTGCGATGGTTCTGGAGTCAGGCGCAGGACCCGTTGATTTGTTCTGGCGAAATAAACCGCGTCATTTAAGGTCTGAATGGCCACAATACCCCCTCCGGTTACTGTTTCCCAAGAGGCATAATCAATCAAATCAGGGCCATCAAGCAAGGCCTTTTTTATACCGTCTTGGGCCGTTGCTGCATAAATAAATGGAGGTAAAATAGTGGTTTGGGCCACTGAAATAGTGCTTCCCAATTCACCAATATAATAGGTGTCCCCGAATTCCATAAGCGAGAGATCAAAAACAGAAATGCCAAAATCAGTAGCGACATAAACCTGTCCCTGATACTCATAGAAATCATTAATCGACTTGATATTAGGAGGAATACTCGGCTTATTCAAAATGGCCACAATCTGAAGGACTTGGTCTTGGTCATTTGGAATGATTTCGATAAGGCCATTATCGTGTCCCACCATGAGTACATTGTACTCTTGGCTATAATGAATTTCAGTGATCGATTCTCCCGAAAGGCCTTCTATGGTCGTCAAGGTCGTGAGCTCTTGACTCCAAACGTCATAAGTGTATACGGCGTTTTCAGCCGCCACAAAAACCTTGTTGTCTCCGTAAGCCACATCCTTTATGCTGTTGTATGAAAAATAGCCCCTCCAAAGCTCAGTGTCCGATTGCGCCCTAGCCGCAGTCAAGGTGACAAATACGCCAAAAATCAATAGATAAACTCTCATACTGTGTTGCTCGCCCTTTAAACCTTGAAAATTACTATTTATTGTAGAAACCCCCATGATTAATGGGTGCATTCGTTAAAAAAAAAGCCCCAAAATGGGGCCTTTAATCGGAAAATGCGAAGTGCTTAAACCACGCCCTGTGCCATCATGGCCTCGGCGATTTTAACAAAGCCCGCAATATTAGCGCCTTTGACGTAATCCACGTAACCGTCTTGGCCTGTACCATAAGTGACACACGCCTGATGGATGTCATTCATAATCTGATGCAGACGAGCATCTACCTCTTCTGAGGTCCAGTTAAGTCTCAATGAATTCTGAGACATCTCCAAACCAGAGGTGGCGACCCCTCCAGCGTTTGAAGCTTTACCAGGACTGAATAATATTTTTGCTTTTTGAAATACTTCAATGGCTCCAGGCGTGCTCGGCATGTTTGCCCCTTCACCAACACAAACACAACCATTGTTCACTAAAGTCTGGGCCTCAGATTCGTCGAGCTCGTTTTGTGTCGCACAAGGTAAGGCTATGTCACACGCAACACCCCATGGTTTTTCTCCCGGGATAAATTTTGCAGAAGGATACGCTGTAGTGTAGGCACTGATGCGTACTCGTTTAACATTTTTAAGCTCCATAACAAAGGCTAATTTAGCCTCATCAATACCCTCTGCATCATAGATATATCCAGAAGAATCAGAAAAAGTAAGTACTTTTCCTCCTAGCTGAATGACTTTTTGAGCGGCAAATTGCGCCACATTTCCAGAGCCAGAGATCACCACATTTTTACCTGCGATCTCTTCTCCTTTGGTCGCCAACATATTTTTTACAAAATAAACATTGCCATATCCTGT
>DDCS01000149.1 GCA_002335345.1 Flavobacteriaceae bacterium UBA2000
AGGAGACAATGCCTCCAAGTCCGATGGGGTCTCCCACCAAAACAAATTCACCCGCGACAAAGCGCATAAGCTTCGGGAATCCGTGGGTGAGCATAAGTAGAGACAATACGGCTCTCAGGAGCAAAAGACCAAGATCGGTGTAGCGTTTCATAGATTGGTGTTTAAGTGGTTTAAATATAATCGTTTTTTGACAACTGGAGCATGAATTTAAGGGCCATAATACTGGGGTGATAAAAGTATTGGGGCTAAGTTTATTCTTGAGGATATAACATTAGGAAAGCCCTCGAATTACTCTTATTTTTGTCTGTCTTATCTTATGATCAGGTTAAGGCTGCACGTTTAACCCAACTTTATGAATCATATAAAATATTGGATAAAGGCTGCTCGATTAAGGACTTTGCCTTTATCCCTCTCTGGTGTGCTGTTGGGCTGTGCTTTAGCCATAGATTTGTGGTGGCAATATCCTTTGTTTTGGTGGGCTATGGCCACGACAATTGGTTTTCAAGTCCTGTCTAATTTCGCCAATGACTATGGCGATGGGGTTAAGGGAACTGATGCCAAAAGGACAGGGGAAGCACGGATGGTTGCTTCGGGATTGATTTCGGCAAAACAAATGAAGTGGGCCGTGTGGACTTCAGGAATATTGACCTTTTTTTCAGCGACTATTGTGGTGTTTATGGCCTTTGGTCAGCAACATTATCTCCTATCATTTTTATTTTTTAACCTAACCCTATTGGCGCTATGGGCGGGAGTGCGCTACACAGTGGGCGGCGACGCTTATGGTTATTCAGGTTGGGGTGATATTTTTGTGTTTGCGTTTTTTGGTCTATTGGCCGTGCTGGGCAGTTCTGTCCTGTTTATAAAACATTTGGATTTTTATTTGATCTTTCCAGCCATAACTGTGGGGCTGCTCAGTGTCGCGGTTTTGAACTTGAACAATATGCGCGATGCAGATCAAGACCGTGAGATTGGCAAGCGTACTTTGGCGGTTCGCATGGGGTTCCATACGGCAAAGATTTATCATAATATTTTGGTGCTGGGCGCACTGCTCAGTGCGCTAATATTTGCATTTCTGAAGGCCAAAGAACTATGGAGTTGGTGCTTTGTCTTGGCATTTATTCCTCTTGGAATTCATTTAATTCGCGTTCAAAAAATTTCGGAACCCGCTGATTTCGATGCAGAATTAAAAAAAGTGGCGTTAAGTACTTTTTTATATGCCTTGCTCATGGCTTTGTTTTTTTGATGATAATGACCGCTAGATATATTCCCTACACCTTAAAGTTTAAACGCCCTAGCGGTACCTCTAGAGGGATAATGCATACCAAAGAAACCTATTTTATTGTTTTAAAACAGGGCGAAAAAATAGGCCTAGGCGAATGTGGTGTCCTTTGGGGGTTAAGCCCTGATCCTCAATCGGATTACGTCCAAAAAATAGCTCATGTTTGCCAAAATATAAACCTTGGTCTTGAGGTTCTACTGCAAGATTTGGACGCCTACCCGTCAATACGTATCGGGCTGATGACGGCATTTGATTCACTAAACGCTCAGAGGCCAATGCATTTATATCCATCGGAATTCACCAGGGGCACCCAGGGAGGAATTGGTCCCGGAATGTCTATAAATGGTTTGATCTGGATGGGTGATTTTTCCTTTATGAACACCCAAATTAGGGAGCGACTCAGCGAAGGGTTTCGCTGCCTCAAATTAAAAATAGGCGCCCAAGATTTTGACCAAGAATGGAATCTAATTCGACGTCTCAGAGCAGAATATGGCCCTGATGATCTTGAAATTCGCGTCGATGCGAACGGGGCCTTTGACAGAGACACTGCTTTAGAGAAGCTAAAAAAATTAAGTGATCTTGAGCTGCATTCCATTGAGCAGCCCATCGCCGTTAAGCAGTGGGATGAGATGGCCCAATTGGTTCAGGAATCGCCGCTTGATATTGCTTTGGATGAAGAACTTATCGGGTTACCCTCATCGGAGCAAAAACAGCAAATGTTGTCACAAATCAAGCCAGATTACATTATTTTGAAGCCGAGTTTGATTGGGGGCTTTGATAATTCAGACCAGTGGATTAATTGGGCAGAAAACTTAGGCATAGGCTGGTGGGTGACTTCGGCTCTTGAAAGTAATGTTGGCCTGAATGCTATTGCACAGTACACGGCGACCAAAGCCATTTCTATGCCTCAAGGACTGGGCACAGGGAGTCTGTATTTGAACAATATTCCCGCACCGCTAAGGGTGCAAAATGCCAAATTGTACTACGATTTAAATCAGTCTTGGTCATTTAATTCATTAAATTTATAGTTATGTTTATTGCTCAAGCATTAAAATTTAAGCATGATTCTTGGCGCTATTTGCTGGGAATTATTGTCATTTTTATTATCTGGCAATTGGGATCTATCCCACTAGCCATCGCAGTTTTTGCTAAAGTTTTGAATCAAGGGGGGGATTTGGACGCCTTGGGCGATGATCCTAATGCCCTCATGCAAATCCTTTCGCCTAATCTCACCTTATTTTTGATGCTTTTTGCATTTGCTATTGGCTTGGGAGGTATTTGGCTCTGGGTTAAAAAGGTTCACGAGCAATCGTTTACTTCACTCACTACTGCCCGAGAAAAGATCGATTGGTCTCGATTTTGGTTTGGTTTCGCCCTCATTGGAGGAACCACATTGATTTTGACTTTGGTAGAGTATTTTTGGCATCCTGAGTCTTTTGAAGTCCAGTTTAATTGGGGTCCGTTTATCGTTTTATTCGTCACTGCAACGCTAATGATCCCTTTGCAAACCTCTTTTGAAGAGTATTATTTCAGGGGTTACATCATGCAAGGTCTGGGGCTTATGACCAAAACCCGATGGGTGCCTTTGGTGTTTACTTCTGTTGTATTTGGGGCAATGCATGCCTTTAATCCGGAGGTGGACAAAATGGGAAGTATTATCATGATTTACTATATCGGAACCGGGTTCTTCCTCGGAGTGATCACCCTCATGGATCGAGGGCTTGAGTTGGCTCTAGGGTTTCATGCGGGCAATAATCTTATCGGTGCTTTATTGGTCACTGCGGATTGGACGGCCTTTCAAACAGAATCTATCCTTAAAGATGTTTCAGATCCAAGCGCCGGTATTGATACCGTACTCCCTGTGTTTGTGATTTATCCACTTTTTTTATTGTTGATGGCGCGAAAATATAATTGGACCGATTGGTCAGAACGATTATTTGGAACGGTGGAAACGCCAAAAAATAAGATGGGGGACAATTAATCCCTGTTGAAGAACAAAAATGAGTCAAGAGCGCAGTCAATTATGGCATCCGAGTTTTAAGCTAAATGGCTTGTCGTTTGATTCGTTAGTGAGTCTTCATGAATTTTTGGATTCAATGAAAATTCAAGGCGATCCACACGAACGCGATTTGGCAGAATTCTTAAAGGATTGGTTATCCATTGAGCCCTTTGTTGTCTCTTATACTTCTGGAACTACAGGCGCCCCTAAAAAATGTCTTCTCAGTAAAGAAAAAATGCGTTTGAGTGCACAAACCACTGGAGATTTTTTTCAAATAGGACCAGGGGCCAATGCCCTTTTGTGTTTGCCTTTGTCCTTTATCGCCGGAAAAATGATGGTCGTTCGTGCTTTGGTCCTTGGGTGGGATCTTCACGTGGTGGCACCGACGAAGGATGCCCTGACTCAGTATGACTCCACTTACGATTTTGTCGCATTAGTCCCGCATCAATTGGCTTTTTCATATCGTGCGCTCGATAAGGTCAAAGTTTTAATTGTTGGCGGAGGGGTACTCCCGGCGCATTTAGAAGAAAAATTACAACACAGCCGGATAAGGGCTTATGCCACCTATGGAATGACTGAGACCTTGACCCATGTGGCTGCGAGAAGACTCAACGGCGTGGAGCGTTCTGAGCACTACAGTGCCATGCCTGAGGTCCGATTTTCAAGTGATGCTCGGGGATGTTTGGAGATTCATGCGCCAAAGTTATTGGAGGCCCCATTAGTGACTAATGATTTAGTTCAAATTATTGACAACCAAAACTTTATTTATTTAGGACGCATTGATGATATGATAAATTCTGGAGGGGTGAAGCATGCTCCGGAATCAATAGAGAGAAAATTAAAACAGTATTTAAAGGGCAATTTTATCATCAGCAGTCTACCACATCAAACTTTAGGGGAACAAATCGTATTGGTAAAAGACGCCCATGGCCCATCGGAAGCATCCATAGACGAGGCCGTAGACCACTTAACGCCCTTAGAACGTCCCAAATTAATTCTCAAATTAGAGGAGTTGCCTGTTACCGATACGGGTAAATACAAGAGAAAGGAGCTCAAAGCGATTATCCTAAATCAAAAAAATGGATTATGAAAAAATATTGTTTATCCCTGAATTTAACCCAGTTATTCCTGCTTTTATTCTTTTGGATGCCGTTAGGGCTTCAGGCGCAGATTTTGAATGAAAAAGAGCGAGCCGAACGCTATGATGCCCTTTTAAATGAACGTATTCATAATTTAATGCCCGAACTCATGGATCGCCATGGAATTGATATGTGGATCTTGATTTCGCGTGAATATAATGAGGATCCAATTTTACGGACTATGTTACCCGCTACTTGGCTCAATGCAAGAAGACGTACCATAATATTGTATTACCGCGATGCCCAAAAAAATATTTTTGAGGCGCTGGCTGTGGCTCGTTATGGTATCGGTCAAACAATAAAATCTGCTTGGGATAAAGAACAACAGCCGGATCAATGGGCTCGATTAGTGGAATTAATTCAAGAGCGCAATCCCAATAAAATTGGCTTGAACATCTCAGAGGATTACGGCATTGCTGATGGACTCGTTAAAACTGATTATGAAGAATTTATGGGGCATTTGCCTGAGGAATTAGCTGCGCGTATCGTTTCTGCAGAGCCTCTAGCGGTTTCTTGGGTTGAAACGAGAACCGATACTGAAATGAAGGAATTTGAGGCGCTTGTTCAGGTGACTCACGACATTATCGCAGAAGCCTTTTCATCAAAGGTAATCACACCCGGTAAAACGACCAGTGAGGAAGTGGTTTGGTGGTTGCGCCAAAAAGTAAGAGATATGGGATTGGACACTTGGTTTCATCCCACAGTGGATATACAGCGCGATAGTGAAGCCTTAAAAAGTCATATTGAGGCGTTTTCAAATGGTTATGAAGAAACCGTTATTCAGCCAGGAGATTTGTTGCACTGTGATTTTGGGGTCAGTTATTTAGGCCTCAATACGGATTGTCAACAACACGCTTATGTGCCTTTTCCAGGAGAAAAGCAGGTGCCTGAATTTTTAAGTCAAGCCTTTGCCTCTGGAAATCGCGTTCAGGATTTATTTACTGATTCCTTTGGTTATGGGCTCACCGGAAATAGCATTTTACGCACCGCTCTTGAAAAAGGACGTGCCGAAGGTCTTAGACCGTCTATTTATACTCATCCTTTAGGGAGTTTTGGCCATAGTGCGGGAACGACCCTTGGGATGTGGGACGCACAGGGGGGTGTCCCTGGGTCCGGGGACCACCCGATGGCCTATAAAACGGCTTACGCCATTGAACTGAACAACACCATTTTTGTCCCAAAATGGAATAAGGACGTCCGCATTATGCTGGAGGAGGCGGGTTACTTTGATACGCATGGGTTTCGCTATGTAAACGGGCGTCAAGAATCTATTCGCCTGGTGCGCTAGGACTGAATCGCTCAACTATGTAAGGTATTGACAGGGCAATTTATACCTGGATTACCCCAAGATTAAATGGCTGAGTGATCGGGGCGTGATTCGCAGCCTCAATGCCCATTGAAATCCATTTTCGCGTTTCTATCGGATTGATGACGGCATCAGTCCAAAGTCTGGCCGCTGCATAATAGGGTGAAATTTGTTCATCGTATCGCGCCTTAATTTCTTGATAAAGGGTCTCTTCCTCTTCGGGGCTCATTTGGGTGCCCTTTTTATTATTTTGAGCTGTTTCGATTTGAAGCAAAACTTTGGCCGCACTGTTACCGCTCATTACCGCAAGTTCTGCACTGGGCCAAGCGGCGATAAGTCTCGGATCGTAGGCTTTTCCACACATGGCATAATTACCCGCTCCATATGAATTGCCGACGATAATGGTAAATTTCGGCACGACAGAATTACTCACGGCATTGACCATTTTAGCGCCATCTTTGATGATGCCGCCGTGTTCACTTTTGCTGCCGACCATAAATCCAGTAACGTCTTGTAAAAAGACTAACGGAATTTTTTTCTGATTGCAATTTGAGATAAATCGTGTGGCTTTATCCGCGCTATCGCTGTAAATGACCCCGCCAAACTGCATCTCACCTTTTTGGGTTTTAACCACTTTTCGTTGATTGGCTACAATCCCCACAGCCCATCCGTTAATACGCGCATATCCGGTAATGATGGTTTTACCGTAATCTGCCTTATAGGCATCAAACTGTGAATCATCGACGAGTGCCTTGATGATTTCCATCATATCGTACTGATCCGAACGTGATTTGGGCAAGAGGCCAAACAATTGATCCGATTCAATTTGTGGCAAGACGGGCGTGGTTCGGTTAAAACCAGCACTGTCTGGCGCCCCGATTTTATCAATAATATTTCTAATGGCGTCTAAGGCCTGTTGGTCATTGTCGTATTTATAATCGGTTACACCACTGATGGCGCAATGGGTGGTCGCGCCCCCGAGGGTTTCGTTGTCAATGGTTTCTCCAATGGCGGCCTTGACCAAATAACTTCCTGCCAAAAAGATACTCCCCGTTTTATCCACAATCATGGCCTCATCGCTCATAATGGGTAAATAAGCGCCTCCGGCAACACAGCTCCCCATAATTGCTGAGATTTGTGTAATCCCGGCACTGCTCATTTTGGCATTGTTTCTAAAGACGCGTCCAAAGTGCTCCTTATCTGGGAAAATCTCATCCTGCATCGGCAGGTAGACCCCAGCGCTGTCTACGAGGTAAATAATGGGAATTTTATTTTCTAGGGCAATTTCTTGTGCCCGCAGATTCTTTTTGGCCGTAATAGGGAACCACGCGCCCGCTTTGACTGTGGCGTCATTGGCCACCACGATACAAAGCCGTTTTTTTATGTAGCCCATTTTTACGACGACCCCTCCGCTTGGACACCCCCCGTGCTCGGGATACATTTTATCACCCGCAAAGGCCCCGATCTCAATAGTTTCCCGGTTTTTATCCAGCAAGTAGTCGATCCGTTCTCTGGCGGTTAGTTTGCCTTTGGCGTGCTGTTTTTCTATGGCTGTATTCCCGCCACCAAGGGCTACTTTTTGCAATCGCTTACGCAAGTCTGAGGCCAACAATTTGTTGTGATCTTCGTTGCGATTAAAGTCTAAATCCATAGAAAATTTGTTTATTCAAAAATACGAATTGCCCATCAAAATCTCCCTAAATCTCGTAAGAATTCCCGATATTTGTGAGGTTAGGCCCACCTTTTAGTGCGTCTAATTTCTGCGTTTTATCGCACATTTAATTGGTAGATTATGATGAATAAAAACACTGTACTTGCTTGGGCGACGTTCATAATGATCTTTATGGGATGTCTGCTCATCGCTCTTGGAGCGTTTCGATATGAAGATGTTGCCGGATGGGGCTTTGCCTGCGTTGGATTCGGTTTTTTTGCCATTGCCTGGGTGTTTAATGCCCTTAAAGGTCGCGTTTGATCGAAACAGTTTTTTCCAGTTTAATATTTAAAAAAGATTAAAGTTATGGCCGACGATCAGAAGGTTATCTTTTCTATGTCCGGGGTGAGTAAGACGTTTCAAAGCGCACAAACTCCGGTCCTTAAAAACATCTATTTAAGTTTCTTTTACGG
>DDCS01000026.1:0-16568 GCA_002335345.1 Flavobacteriaceae bacterium UBA2000
CCTTGTCCAGGAAATACGTATGCCTTCATAGATGTAATTTTTATATGCTGTTTTGGGCAATAATGAGTTTATTCAATCTTATTTTTGGTTTCTTTTCGGTGGTAGGTCTTATATGTAAAGGCGTAATCATGATTTTGATCCTTTCCATGGCTTACGCTAGAGATACAGTCCCAAAGTTCATGGTCGAACTCGGGAAAAAAAGTGTCGCAGTCAAAGTGGCCATCGATATGCGTGATTTCAAGGCAATCGGCCCACTGCATTCCCAAACGATAAATTTCGCCTCCACCAATGATAAAGGGTTGGGGGTCGTCTTTGGTGTGCGCTAATGCTTCGGCCATATTTTGAACCACCACAACGCCTTGGGGAACTGCATAATCAGAGTTTCTCGTAATGACGATGTGTTTGCGATTCGGCAGAAGCTGAGGAAAGGATTCAAAGGTTTTACGTCCCATAATGATGCAATGGCCGGTGGTGAGCGCTTTAAATCGTTTAAAATCGTCTGGTAAATGCCAAACCAGATCGTTGTCTTTGCCTAGTTCGTAGTTTGCGCCAATGGCGGCAATCATTGTAACCATAACCCTTTTTCGTGTCCGTTATATTTACTTATATCCAAAGGCTTACTTCCCAGTTTTAAAATCAAAAGGAACGGTATATTGAATCGCTTTTGGTTTGCCGGCGTACATTCCGGGGCGCACCATTTTGGGAATTAAGCTGATGTTGCGGCGCGCCTCTGCTTGCAAAGAAGGGGCTCCTCCGCTCACATTTTTTATTTCTACCATTCCTTCGGTATTGATGATAAACTCCACGGTTACACGCCCTTGCGTATTGCTTTTATACGCATCGGCAGGATATTTGAAATTTTTAACCACATGTTGGGTTAGTTTTTGGGTAAAGCACTTTTGAAGCCCCGCACCGGATTGGTCTTCACAGCCCGCCCAAACAGGAGCGATTTCTTTTAGGGTGACCTTATTTTTATCTACTGTTCCCCATTCTTGGGCGAGTACAACATTTGAAACAAGGATAAGAAGGCTCGCGATAATGTATTTTCTCATAATGATGTGTTTTATAAAATTCTTTAAGACAGGTCTATACGGCCACAGCGCCTTTAATGTGCGGATGCGGGTCGTAATCTGTAAGGGTGAAATCTTCAACGGTGAAGTCAAAAATATCTCTTATTTCTGGGTTCAATATCATTTTTGGTAAGTGACGAGGCTCACGAGACAATTGAAGTTCGAGTTGCTCCAAATGATTGCTGTAAATATGCGCATCGCCAAAAGTATGGACAAAGTCTCCAGGAGCATAACCGCAAACTTGGGCCATCATCATGGTCAAAAGAGCATAAGAAGCAATATTAAAGGGAACGCCTAGAAAGATATCGGCACTGCGCTGATAGAGCTGGCAGGAGAGTTTCCCGTCCGCAACGTAAAATTGAAAAAAAGCATGACAGGGCGGCAGGGCAGCTTTACCTTGAGCTACGTTTTCGGCAAAAGACTGTTTAGTGTCCGGGAGCACCGAAGGATTCCAAGCGCTGACCAGCATGCGTCGGCTGTCCGGATTGTTTTTTAAGGTGTCGATGACTTCTTTGATTTGATCGATCTCCTCGCTGTTCCAATTGCGCCACTGGTGGCCATAAACAGGGCCAAGATTGCCTTGAGGATCTGCCCATTCATTCCATATACGCACGCCGTTCTCCTGCAGATAAGCGATATTGGTGTCGCCTTTTAAAAACCATAAAAGCTCATAAATTATGGACTTGAGATGAAGTTTTTTGGTCGTGACCATCGGGAAGCCCTCACTTAGGTCAAAACGCATTTGATAACCAAAAACACTTTTGGTTCCGGTCCCTGTGCGGTCTTCTTTCACCGCACCGTGTTCCAAGACATGGCGCACTAAGTCGTGGTATTGTTTCATTTATCTAACAGCTTCAGATTACGGTAAAAATAAAAAACATAACTTCTCGTGGATTCAGAGAAAGCCCACTTTTATCAATAGTTATTAACGGAAAAGGTCACTTTTAGCTTCGTGTATCCCCGTCAATGATCAAGCCTTTATTTGAATAATTATCCGATGAGCATTCCGGCAATAGTAGCCGTCATCAAGGCCGCTATGGTTCCCCCGATTAGGGCTTTGATCCCAAACTTAGCCAAATTAGATTGTTGGCTTGGGGCGAGTCCGCCAATACCGCCGATTTGAATGCCGATCGAGGCGAAATTCGCGAAACCACAGAGTGAATAAGTCGCGATGACAATAGATCGATTTGAGGTTAACAGTCCGCTATTTTTAAGATCAGACAGCGAGGCATAGGCGAAAAACTCATTGAGTATTGTTTTCTCCCCTAACAATTGTCCGACACTGATAATATCTGCCGAAGGGACCCCGATGATCCAGGCCACTGGGGCGAATAAATTACCCAGAATATACTGTAGGGAAAGCCCCGTATAGCGTCCTGCTGTTTGTTGGTTGATTTGATCATTAAGGCCGGTTGGTCCTCCAATCCAGTCTACGGTAATCCAGTTAAACACCGCGATCAATGCGGTAAATACCAGCAGCATTGCCCCGACATTGATGGCCAATTTCAGGCCGTCTGTCGTTCCTCGTGCAATGGCATCTAGGACATTGGTCCCGATTTTTTCTCTGGAGACATCGAGTTTTCGATCCACCGTCTCGGTTTCGGGATAAAGCATTTTGGCAATAACGATGGCCGCGGGGGCAGACATAATTGAGGCCGTGAGCAAATGCTTTGCAAAATAAATTTTTTCAGCCTCACTCGAGCCCCCTAAAAAAGCGATATAAGCAGCCAGAACCCCGCCGGCAATAGTGGCCATTCCCCCGACCATAAGACACATGAGCTCGCTTTTGGTCATTTTGTCCAGATACGGCTTCACCACAAGTGGCGCTTCGGTTTGACCGATAAAAATGTTGGCTGCCGCCGCGAGACTCTCGGCTCCAGATAGGCGCATGGTTCGGCTCATGACCCAAGCAAAAACCTTGATGACCCTTTGAATTATTCCAAAATAATAGAGTACCGAGGTGAAGGCAGAAAAGAAAACGACCGTAGGCAACACTTTAAAAGCGAAAATATAACCAAAGGTATCTTGATTGTTGACCAGCCCACCAAAGAGAAATTCAGCACCTTTTTCACTGAAATTTAAAAAGGTCACCACTTGTTGGGATAGCCAGTCAAAACTCAGCGCGACGCGATCTACTTTTAAAACCAGCACCGCAAAAATAACTTGAAGGAGCAATCCTGTTCCTACCAAACGCCAATCGATGCGTCTGCGATTACTGCTCAGTAAAAATCCGATAAGCACCAAAAAGGTGAGCCCGAGGAGGCCGCGTCCTAAGCTCTCAAGGCTAATACTCAGGCCCTCGCTTACCGCAGCGGGCGGTGTACTTGTCCTTAATTGCGTATTGGATTCTTCTATGGGTATGATTTGAGAAGGGATGCTTTTGGCGATAAACTGATAAATGACCCCAGACTCCTTTAGAACAAGGGTATCTTGATTGATCCGCAGCTCATAAGAGCGAATCGTGTCTTTTGGACGACGATAATTCAGTGTCAAGAGATGGTCATTAAGCTGATAGGTTCCTGAGGCCTTCAGATTATTTTTTGCCTCAAGCGCATAATTAAATGCTCCTGATTCAAAGGTCAAATAGTCGGTCTCAGCATTGATCTCAAATAAGGATTGACCTTCCTTGGTGATGGATTCAAATTGCCAGGTCCCATCAATCGATTGGCAGCAGACCAGTGTGCTGAAGAGCATTGCGCTCATGAGCAAGAATTTTTTCAGCATACTTATTTGTTTCTTTTGGATAATTCGTCGCGCAGTCTTGCCGCAGTTTCATAATCCTCTTGTGTAATGGCCTGACTCAAAAGTTCTTTGAGTTCTTTTACGGTGTGTTTTGCGTAATTAGGACGCTTTGGTTCCTGTTCAGTATCTTGACCCAATAGCTTGGCAATGGCCCCGTCCTGTTGTTCTGTCTCATCTTGATTGACAGGAGTGGTTTGCAGGTGAATGCCGGCTTGGTTAAGGATGTCTTTATAAGTAAAAATGGGGGCATTAAATCTAAGGGCCAAAGCAATCGCATCACTGGTGCGCGCATCTAAAATTTCTTCATCGGCGCCCCGCTCGGCAATAATACTGGAATAGAAAACACCATCAACAAGTTTGTGAATAATCACTTGCTTGACGACGATACCAAAGCGATCTGCGAAGGTTTTGAATAAATCATGAGTCAATGGCCTTGGTGGGCGGATTTCGTTTTCTAAAGCAATCGCTATTGATTGTGCCTCAAACGCCCCAATAACTATGGGGAGCTTGCGCTCACCGTCTTCTTCACTTAAAATAAGAGCATAAGCCCCATTTTGCGTTTGGCTGTAGGAGATTCCTTTAATGTTGAGGCGCACAAGGCTCATGTTGGTGGGTGTTATTCATGGCCGAGACCAAAGCGCAAACAATTAATTTGCTTGCCTGCACCAAAATAAGAAAATTATGCGTTTTGCGCTTTAAACTCCTTTAATTTTTGGATTAAGTCAGGGACAACCTCAAAAGCATCGCCAACGATACCGTAATCTGCGGCTTTGAAGAACGGTGCCTCAGGGTCTGTATTGATCACGACCTTAACTTTAGAGGAATTGATTCCTGCCAAATGTTGTATGGCGCCACTAATGCCAATAGCGATATAAAGGTTAGAGGCGACAGGTTTTCCGGTTTGTCCCACGTGTTCGCTATGGGGTCGCCAGCCTAAATCACTCACAGGTTTAGAGCACGCAGTGGCGGCGCCCATGACTTCGGCGAGTTCTTCGATCATCCCCCAGTTCTCTGGACCTTTGAGCCCACGCCCTGCAGAAACAACGACTTCGGCATCGGCAATCATAACCTTGTTTGATGCTTTGTCTAAACTGGTAACTTCTACCGAGGAAGAGGTCAGTGTTACCTCCTGTTTGGTGATTGCTGCATTTGTGTCGTACTGATGAACGCCATAGGCATTTTTGGACAAGCCCAAAATGCTTATGCTGCTTTGTAAGCTGGTAAAGGCCGTTGCCTTGTTTGTGAAAACATTGTGCGCCACGGTTAATGGCGTGTAAGATTGGGGCAGTGCAACCACATTGGGAACGTATCCGGCCTCGAGGGATACGGCCAATAAGGGCGCCATATAACGGCTATTGGCACTAGAGGATACGATGACCGTGCTCGATCCAGTAGCGCGAGCGGCCTGAGTTAAGGCATCCGCAACAAGTTCTGCATTGAACTCGCCCAATGACGGCTGTTCCAGATTTAACACCTTGTGCGCGCCGTATTGGCCGAGGTTGGCGTTTGAGGGGTCTTGCGTCACCGCAGCAATAACCTCAGTATTCATTTGGTCGGCTATTGCTCGGGCAAATGAAATGAGCTCTTGAGTACTTTTCTTAAAAATTCCTTGATCAGATTCTGCGTAGACTAGAATGGGCATAAGGCTGAGGATTGTTAAAATGTTAGCGTTATTAAAAGGCTTTAAGGTCTTTAAATGACTTTAGCCTCTTGGTGCAATAAGTTAATCAGTTGTTCGGCATTTTCGACCAAAGTCACGGCCTGCTTTGGGGCTGGTTTTTCGTAGCGCAGCGTTTGAGACATGGCATTGGGATGTTCGGTCTGTTTTACGTGTAACGGTTTGGTGCGGGCCTGCATGATCCCGCGCATGTTGGGAATACGCAAATCACTTTCCTCGACCAATCCTTTTTGACCACCAATGACCAAAGGCAAGGTCGTTTTTAAATTTTCTTTCCCTCCATCGATCTCTCGGACCGCCGTTACAGAGGCTCCGTCAATGTCAAGACCGATGCACGTATTGACAAAAGCATAACCACAAATCTTTGCCACCATGCCGGGGACCATCCCGCCATTGTAATCAATAGACTCTCGGCCGGCAATAACGAGATCATATTGTCCTTCCTGGACCACGATCGCTAATGCTTGCGCCACACTATAACCATCTGTCGCGGGCTGATTGATGCGAATAGCTTCATCAGCGCCAATGGCCAGGGCCTTGCGCAGGGTGGGTTCCGTTTCGGGACCACCGACATTCACCACATGGATTGCAGCCCCTTGTTTTTCCTTAAACCAAAGGGCACGAGTGAGCCCGAATTCGTCGTTTGGGTTAATGACATATTGAACGCCCGCGGTGTCAAAAGCGGTTTGGTCGGCGTTAAAATTAATTTTTGAAGTCGTGTCAGGAACATGACTAATACACACGAGTATTTTCATGGGTAGCGGACAGTTTTTTGAGTCGTTATTTTGTTGGTACAAAGATACGATAATCCCCTCAATTTTACTATGCATGCATAATAAAAATACATAATTATGACAAAAAATCGAGCAAACTTTTCAAATAGTATTATTTTTGCTTCGCCTGAAAAAATTCAGGGTCAAATAGACAGTAAATATCATGAAAACGATTCAGTTTAGAGAAGCGATTTGCGAGGCGATGAGTGAAGAAATGCGCCGAGATGAGCGCATTTATTTGATGGGTGAGGAAGTTGCCGAATACAACGGGGCTTATAAGGCCAGTAAAGGCATGCTTGACGAGTTTGGGGCAAAGCGTGTTATTGATACCCCGATTTCAGAATTGGGTTTCGCAGGAATCGCCACGGGTTCTGCCATAAATGGCAACCGTCCTATTGTTGAATTTATGACCTTTAACTTCTCATTAGTAGGGATTGATCAAATCATCAACAATGCGGCGAAAATTCGTCAAATGAGTGGCGGTCAATTTAATTGTCCTATTGTTTTTCGAGGCCCGACCGCGTCTGCAGGGCAGTTAGCGGCTACACACTCCCAAGCTTTTGAAAGTTGGTTCGCCAATACCCCAGGTCTAAAAGTAGTGGTCCCCAGTAATCCGGCGGATGCTAAAGGATTATTAAAAAGTGCTATTCGTGATGATGACCCAGTAATCTTTATGGAAAGTGAGCAGATGTATGGAGATAAGGGTGAAGTGCCTGAAGGGGAATACCTTATTCCGCTCGGTGTTGCCGATATCAAACGTAAAGGCTCAGACGTTACAATTGTTTCTTTCGGTAAAATCATCAAAGAAGCCTACACGGCCGCTGATGAGCTCGCCAAGGAAGGAATTGAATGTGAAATCATTGACCTGCGTACGGTACGTCCTATGGACCACAAAACAATTTTGGATAGCGTTAAAAAAACGAATCGATTGGTCATTTTGGAAGAGGCGTGGCCTTTTGGTAATGTGGCCACTGAAATAACTTATCAAGTTCAGTCTCAAGCCTTTGATTATCTTGACGCGCCGATTGTAAAAATCAATACTGCCGATACTCCGGCACCTTACTCACCAGTACTACTTGCAGAGTGGCTTCCCAATAAAGAAGATGTCATTGCCGCGGTCAAAAAAGTGATGTATCGTAAATCTTAAGTTTAAACCAGGACTTTAATTAGAAATACGCGTGTTAACCACAAGTTGTCTTTGGGTCATTAATCCATAAGAATCAGTTGGATAACCGATCTATTTTACTACTTTTGCCACCGCAAAAAATTGTAATAAAACCTACTAAATAATCAATTATGCTAGAACAAAACATTATTTACATCCCTGTAGCACTGTCTGTATTAGGACTGTTGTTTATGTTGGTCAAAATGAGTTGGGTCAAAAAACAGGCGGCAGGAAGTGAACGCATGCAAAGCATTTCAAAGAGCATCAAAGAAGGTGCTTTAGCCTTTCTTAATGCGGAATATCGATTGTTGGTAATTTTTGCAGTTGTCGCTGCAGCCCTTTTGTTTCTGATTTCAACAATGGTAGAAACAACCAGCTGGATGATTGTTCCAGCCTTCTTATTCGGGGCGATTTTTTCAGCACTTGCTGGGAATATTGGAATGCGCGTGGCTACTGAGGCCAACGCTCGTACCGCTGAGGCGGCCAAAACAAGTTTGCCACAAGCGCTGAAAGTCTCTTTTGGAGGGGGTACCGTAATGGGTCTCGGGGTTGCTGGTTTGGCTGTTCTTGGATTAAGTTTGTTCTTCATGTTCTTCTTAGGGCAGTTCATTACTGACGGAGGGAATTTTTATAATGAAATGACGATCGTTTTGGAAGCCTTAGCAGGTTTCTCACTCGGAGCAGAAAGCATTGCTTTGTTCGCGCGAGTTGGGGGTGGTATCTATACCAAAGCCGCTGATGTTGGGGCTGATCTTGTTGGGAAAGTTGAAGCGGGAATTCCAGAAGATGATCCGCGTAACCCTGCAACGATTGCGGATAACGTAGGGGATAACGTAGGGGATGTTGCCGGTATGGGTGCAGATTTGTTCGGTTCTTATGTGGCGACAGTATTGGCGTCTATGGTTCTTGGAAATTATGTGATTAGAGATATGTCAGTTTCTGCACCATTCTCTGATGCTTTTAACAATATGGGTCCTATTCTTTTACCACTTGTCATCGCAGGGGTAGGGATTTTGGCCTCAATTATTGGTACCTTTTTAGTGAGTATCAAAGACAATTCTGCCAAAGAAGCTCAGGTACAAAAGGCTCTAGATACTGGAAACTGGGCGGCTATCGTCTTGACTTTGATCGCAAGTTATTTCTTGATCGATTGGATGTTACCAGAAACCATGAGCATGAAATTCTTTGGCGAAGGCTATAAAGATATTTCTTCTCTTAATGTGTTCTATGCAGCCTGTATTGGTCTTGCAGTAGGGGCATTGATTTCTTATGTGACGGCTTATTTTACGAGTTTGGGTAAAAAGCCGGTTATGGAGATCGTTCAGAACTCTTCTACTGGAGCTGCGACTAATATTATCGCTGGTTTGGCTGTGGGTATGAAGTCAACATTTTGGAGTGTGCTTTTATTTGCGGCTGCAATTTACGGCTCGTACGAGTTGGCTGGATTTTATGGAGTGGCACTTGCTGCCTCTGCGATGATGGCCACCACTGCTATGCAGTTGGCTATTGACGCCTTTGGTCCTATCGCAGACAATGCGGGGGGTGTTGCTGAAATGAGTGAATTGGAAGATCATGTTCGTGAGCGTACAGATATCTTGGACTCTGTAGGAAATACGACTGCTGCAGTAGGAAAAGGATTTGCGATTGCTTCTGCGGCACTTACAGCCCTTGCATTATTTGCGGCCTATGTGACCTTTACAGGTATTGATGGAATTAATATTTTCAAAGCTGACGTTCTTGCCGCTTTATTTGTTGGCGGGATGATTCCTGTTGTTTTCTCGGCTATGGCGATGAAATCTGTGGGTAAAGCAGCCATGGAAATGGTGCAGGAAGTACGTCGTCAATTCCGCGAAATTCCCGGGATTATGGAAGGTACAGGAACCCCTGATTACGGTAAGTGTGTGGAAATTTCCACTAAAGCTGCGCTTAAAGAAATGCTATTGCCTGGCCTCTTGACGATCGTAACCCCTATTGTTGTTGGTCTTGTTTTTGGCGCTGAGCCACTCGGAGGTTATATGGCTGGTGTTTGTGTGAGTGGTGTCATGTGGGCAATTTTTCAAAATAATGCTGGTGGTGCTTGGGACAACGCAAAGAAGTCTTTCGAGGCAGGTGTTGAGATTAATGGTGAAATGACGTACAAAGGCAGTGATGCGCATAAAGCTGCGGTTACTGGAGATACNNCCATTTAAAGATACTTCTGGTCCATCGATGAACATTTTGATTAAGTTGACCTGTTTGGTAGGACTTGTGATTGCGCCAATTTTAGGGGGGCATCACGAAGCCTCTTCGACTGAAGCGCATGCGATGATGTTTGTTTCTGAAGATGGAACAGTGACTGAACTCGGTGAGGTCGCTGTGCAAAAAGAGGAAAAAGTTACTGTAATTATGGAAGCAGAGGGCGATACGTTCAAAGCGACTGTAACCACAACAACGAGTGTCAATGGTGAACTTCAAGAAAGCGTACAGGTTTTTAAAGGAACCGAAGAAGAGGTGCGTGCTGAGGTTGAGGCGCTGGAGGCAATGAAAATTAAAATCGACGAAGTTGACGGAGAAAAGGTCATCGAAGTTGAAGTAGAGCAGGAGTAAACTTGCCTGATATCTAAATAAAAAAACCGGCCAAAGAGCCGGTTTTTTTATGATTGTTTTATACTTTGTCATTGTGCCCTTTATCACGAATGGGCATCAAGCTGCCGTGATCTCGTTCGATAGGGGGGTGGTGATGGCGAAGGGGTAATGGATTGAACTCTAAAAAAGCCCGTGGAGTTCAGCGTCAATTTTATTGATAACCGCCCCTAAGTCTTCCTGATTGTCCACAAAGTCTAATTCGTCCACATCGATGATCAAGAGGTTCCCTTTGTCATAGTTATGAATCCACGCCTCATAGCGCTCGTTTAATCGGCTGAGGTAATCAATGCTGATCGAGTTTTCATATTCACGGCCACGCTTGTGAATTTGCTTGACCAAATTAGGGATGGAACTTCTTAGATAGATTAAAAGGTCTGGGCCTTTAGTAACACTTTCCATCAGGTCAAACAAAGAACGGTAATTTTCAAAATCGCGATTGGTCATGAGTCCCATAGCGTGCAGGTTTGGCGCAAAAATATGGGCGTCTTCATATATGGTGCGGTCTTGAATAACCTCTTCGCCATTTTCTCTGATGTCTAAGATTTGACGAAAGCGGCTGTTGAGAAAGTAAATCTGCAGATTAAAGGACCAGCGTTCCATCTGGTTGTAAAAATCATCCAAATAAGGATTGTGCTCGACTTCCTCGTAGTGGGCCTTCCATTTGTAATGTTTGGATAATAAACCGGTTAAAGTCGTTTTGCCTGAACCAATATTTCCTGCTACGGCAACATGCATCGCACTTATTGTTTTAACTGAGTTAGTGCGTAACGTCGAATGACGTTACTGACGTAAATATAAAGGAAATCTTGCGTTAGCTGCAAGCCGTTAATCTGATTTTCTGGCAGTATTTCGGGGAAATACCAAGCTTGATTTGACTTTAGGTCGAACAGACCTTCCTCTTGGGTAACAACCACATGTTCTTGACTATATCCCATAAGTTTTCCATCGCTGAGCACCTGGCGTTTTGTGATGGTACCATAAAGGCTGATCCAAATCAGTTCCTCAAAAGTTTGCGCGATGCAGTCGTTATAGCGGCATTTTAATTCTATAAGATCGGGCAAAGGAAGACTTTGAAAAACTACGCGCATGGATTGGGTGTCGTATCCCCATAGACTTTGGCTGTTTTGATCCATGAGCCACAAACGATTGCTGCCGGCATTATAGACCCATTGCACCTGAGGAAATTCTTCAATCAGATTAAAGTCAATACGTCTTTTTTCGTTCAAACGATTATCCAAAAAAAGGACGGTATTTGTTTCGCGATAAAAGACCAAAACGGTTAGTGGATTTTGAAAATCGATTTGAGCAATAGGTCCTAACATTAGTTCTTGGAATTCAAAATCGCCTTGATTGCCAGACTTATAGAGGGTGTTTTTGTCGGCCCAATAGAATTGCTCGTAAGTGTCGTACCCAAAAATTTGATCTGCGGCAGATAAGACTGTTTGCTTGTCAGAATTAAGCAATAACCCCTTATTTTGCTCAAGGGTCTGAGCAAACATGGGGGCCGTCAGGGTAATTATTATAAAAAGTAAAATCGATCTCATGAAACATGATGCCTTAGACTCAACAAGGTACAAAACAAAAACTGCTTTATTGGCACACAATTAACACGAGACATGGGTTAAATTATTTAAATTCGGCTCCTGAATTTAATTATGAATAAAGGGGTGCATTAAACGTTCCAATTAAACCTTTAACTTAACTTAAGGTCCAAGAGAATAACTGGATTTTATAGATTTAATTTTATCAAAAAAAATAAATAAGCAAATGAAAATATACTTTTTAATATTGAGCCTCCTTTTTAGTCTTGGACTTCAAGCACAGAATTTTTCAGGACAAGCTTTTTATCAGTCCAAAACCACAGTCGATATGGACAATTTCGGCCGCGAAGGAATGAGCGAAGACATGAAAAAGCAGATCATGGCACGCATGAAGTCCTTTTTAGAAAAGACCTATATCTTGACTTTTAATGGAAGTGAGTCTGTTTATGAGGAAGAGGCCTCTCTTGATGTAGAAACTCAAGGTCGCGGATTCGCCGTGATGATGGCCAGTGCGACTCCTGGGATTCAATATAAGAATTTGGAAGACAGTGCCTTTGTGCAAGTGCAAGATTTCTTTGGGAAGAGTTTTTTAATCAAAGATGAAATCCCTGCACTAGAATGGGAGATCACCGATGAGACGAAGATGATTGGCGCGTATTTGGCCATCAAGGCCCGCGCTGTCAAGCAGGTCAAAGCCAACGAGTTTAGTATGATGCGTCGTCGAGATCGACAGGCTCAAGACACGGATAAGGATAAAGAAAAACAAAAGTCAGATAGTCTTAAGTCTGACCCTATTGATGAATTAGAAATGCCAAAAACCATCGAAGTGACCGCGTGGTTTACGCCGCAAATACCGCTGGGTCATGGACCAGGAGAGTATGCTGGCTTACCGGGGCTTATACTGGAGCTCAATGCCGATCGGACCACCTTATTGTGTTCAAAAATTGTAATGAATCCAAAGGATCTCCCTGTCATTGAGGCGCCGAGCAAAGGGGCTGTGGTTACTCAAGATGAATTTGAGGTTATCGTCAAAGAGAAAACTCAAGAGATGCGCGACAATTGGCGCAACCGTTCTGGCCGTCGTGGTCGCGGGGAATAAGCATGAACAATAAAACAATAGTCTACTTTAAGTTTCCTTTTTATATGAATCTCCAGCGCCGCCTATCCAATTTATTTTTGCACCGATTGAACGCGGGGTCGATTCCATCGACTAAGCGTTTTTCATTGAGTCACCTCTTAGGTTTTACTTTTGCGGTAATGAGCTGGATCAATAGTGATGCTCAAGAAGTGCAACTTCGAGGTGTGGTCATGGACAGTCTTGCCCCATTGGGGTTTGCCAATGTTATTGCCACCGATGCTGAGTCTGGGAAATTAGCAGGATATTCTATTACGAATAATGACGGACGATATGCTTTATCCCTCAATTCCGAGGCCAGCTATATTCTTCGGGCCAGTTTTTTGGGGTACGAAACTCAAGAAAAAAGGCTAAACGTTGGCGCAGACATTGATGCATTAACTCTCGATTTTACGCTAAGGGCTGAAACGGCTCAGCTCGATGGGGTCGAAATTGTCTATGAGATGCCGGTCACCGTCAAGGGGGATACGATTGTTTACAATGCGGATTCATTCAATAGGGGTAACGAGAAAAAACTCGGAGATGTCCTGGAGAATCTTCCTGGAGTTGAGGTCAACGATGACGGTGAAATTCAGGTTGAAGGGAAAACGGTCCAAAAAGTCATGGTCGAAGGAAAGGACTTCTTTGATGGAGATTCTAAACTAGCCACGAAAAACATACCCGCCAATGCTATTGATAAGGTTGAGGTATTGCGTAATTTCAGTGAAGTAGGTCAAATGCGCGGGGTGACCAACAATCAAGATAATGTGGCGATCAATATCAAGCTAAAAGAAGGCAAAAAGAATTTTTGGTTTGGTGAGGTCACCGCAGGGAGTGGTGTAGATGCCGACGTGGATCCTCGCTATTTATTGCACCCCAAGTTGTTTTATTATCACCCTGAGTATAGTTTGAATGTTATTACAGATTTAAACGATATTGGTGAGGTGCCCTTTACCTGGAGAGATTTCTTCAACTTTACAGGGGGATTCAGAAATTTTAACAGCGGTGGAGGAACCCGATTTAACATTCAAGAAAGTGATCTGGGTTTTGCTGTTGCCCAAAATAATCGAGCGGCGGCAATCGGTACGAAGTTCGCCGCCGCAAACTTCAGCTATGCGGCAAGTCAGACTTTGGATTTAAGTGGATTTGGTATCGCTTCAGAAAATACGACTTCTATTATCTCCAATACCATAAACCAGTTTATTTTGTCGGGCATTCAAGAGCAAACTCAGGTTCAATCCGAGCAGAACAATCAACTGGGGATGATAAAATTTAGTGGGATTTATAAACCTGATGCCCGTTTACAAGTCGATTATGATATATTGTTAAAGGCCTCAAATCAGCGTCAAGATGATGCGACATTTTCTGCCTTTGCGGATCAAACAAATGATATTGTCGAGCGCAAAGAAAATCGTCCCACCTCAATTGAGCAAAACATCAATGCCTATTATACGGCCTCAGAGAACGATATTTTTGCCGGCCAGTTTCAACATATGCTTCGCTCGGAGGATCCCTTTTATAACGCGATAACGGACCTTTTGCCTTTTGCCGGGATACTTCCCGTGAGTCAACAAGGGGGCCGCTTTGATTTAAGTCAAGAAAAAGAAATTCAGACCAATAAGCTCGATGGTAAAATAGATTACTATCGTATTTTGAATAAAACGAGCCACTTGAACATCACCTTGGGGACGACACTAAGTTTCCAAAATTTTGATTCTAAGATTTTTGAGCGAATCAATGGCACTACAGACTTGCTCGAAGAGACACTGCCTATTGATGGACAAAGCAGTTCTTTAGTCAACGACGTCAATTATGATTTTAGGGACCTATTTTTGGGAGTACATTATAAAATAAAGCGGGGGGATTTTACATTTTCTCCAGGTTTTACCTTACATCAATATGGGCTTTCCAATACGCAGCTAGGAAGTACGGCGAGTCAAAATCAGTGGTTGCTTTTGCCTGATTTCTTTGCCCTTTGGGATATAAAAAACAGTGAAAATATCCGCTTTAACTACAGTAAAACTGCGGAATACACCGACATAAATAATCTGGCGCAGGCCTATGTGTTTAATAACTATAACCGCCTTTTTGCTGGAAACAGGAATTTAGGCAATGCCTTATCTGAATCCTTTAGATTAAATTATTTCAGTTATAATTTGTTCAACTACACAAATATCAATGGATCGCTGAGTTACACCAAGCGAACTAAGGGCATTAAAAATAACACCACCTTGGTCGCCATTAACCAGGTGACCCAGCCTGAGAATTTTGATCCCGACAATCCGGACCATATTTATGCGGCTTCTGGGCGTTTTAGTAAACGAATCAGTAAAATAGAGTACCGCCTGAATGCCACCTTGAGCTATAGCGAACTTTTTTCTCGAGTCAATGAGGCCCTTCAGCAAAGCGAGAGTTTTACCCAAAATTATCGCCTCAGCGCGCGCAGCAGTTTTAGTGAATGGCCCAATTTTGAAGTGGGCTATAATTGGACCAGAAACCAGTACAATAATGGTCGTGTGGATCAGTTATTTTTTACCCAAAGACCCTATTTTTCGCTTGATGTGAATTTCTTGAAATCTTTCTATTGGACAGTGAATTGGGATTTTTATGACTACAGCAATCAAGAAAACACGATTCGAAACAATTATTCCTTCCTCAATAGCACGCTTTATTATCAGGAGCAAGACAGCCATTGGGAGTTTTCGCTTCAGGGCACAAACTTGACCAATAACCAGGCGACAAATACCGACAGTTTTACCGAGCAATTCAACAGTACAAGTCAATACATAGTTTTACCCAGAATCATAATGTTTGTGGTAAAATATGACTTATAGAATATGAGGTATTTTGAACGTGCCCATGGTTTGAATAAATCTCTCGGGCACTATTTTTAGTATCTTGCATCAACCTAACCGATTTTCTAAACGTCATACTTTATGCCGATGAGTGATTCAATCAATGATAAAGGCCATGTACTTAGCCATAATCTCGATGGAGTAAAGACGATTGAGTTTGGCCATCCAGCCCATAACAGTTTACCCTCATACTTACTGGATCAGCTGGTTCAGAGCATTGATCATGCCTCCGAGGATCCTGAGGTCAAAGTTGTGATTTTGCGCAGCCATGGGGAGCGCAGTTTTTGCGCTGGGGCAAGTTTTCAGGAGTTGATTGCTATAGAAGATGAAACTCAAGGACTCGCTTTTTTTAGCGGGTTTGCACGAGTCATCAATGCCATGCGTCGCTGTAAAAAATTCATTATTGCCCGTGTACATGGAAAAGCCGTCGGTGGGGGCGTGGGGATAATAGCGGCTGCTGATTACGCCGTGGCTGTTGAGTCTGCTGCGGTTAAATTGAGCGAATTGACCATTGGCATTGGTCCTTTTGTCATCGCACCCGCCGTTGCTCGTAAAATTGGTGTGGCTAATTTGAGCGCTTTGTCCCTCGATGCCCAGGGATTTAGATCTGCGCGTTGGGGTGAATCAAAAGGCCTTTACACTCAGGTCTTTGATACGGTCAAAGCTATGGACTTAGGCCTGGACCAACTATGCAGTGATTTAAAACAATATAATATCGAAGCCATGAGTGCTTTGAAGTCTGTACTTTGGTCAGGAACCGAGCATTGGGAGGAATTACTTTTAGAACGGGCTGCCCTGAGCGGACGTCTCGTACTGAGCCCTGAAACTAAAGCGCAACTTGCGTCTTACAAACAATCTTAAATCGAAATAAAACCAATTTCAAATAAAATTTGATGACTAATTTGAGTTAATAATTTACCCTATTATGATGAAGCAATATTTTTTAGCGGCTGTGATGCTTTGGACCATTTCCTTGACGGCGCAATGGACCACGGATACAGAAAT
>DDCS01000026.1:16580-19359 GCA_002335345.1 Flavobacteriaceae bacterium UBA2000
ACCTACATCGTTTTTTGGCATAGCGTAGGCGCGCCAGAAAACTATGAGTTAAGATTGCAGGTGCTCAATCCACAAGGGGAGCAAATGCTCGGAGATGAAGGGGTCTTGGTCAGTGATAATCTGCCGATGAGCACATTTACGGTCCTTTGGAATATTGTGGTGGATGAACTAGATAACTTATATATCGGTGTCACCGGTACAGGTGGTGGCGATCCGGCTTATGTGTTTAAAATGGATCTTCAAGGGACTCGTTTATGGGGACCCACCGGAATTTCAATAGGAAGTGGATATGCTGTAAAAATATTGCCCCTATCCCAAGGCAATGTTTTAGTGTCCTGGTGGCCTTCTACAGGAGTGGCTCAAGTCCAACAATACGACGCATCAGGTCAAGCCGTCTGGGGTACCCCATCATCGGTTTCTCTCGGCTCAAGCAATACTGTCGTGGGCAATATGTTTGAATTAGACAATGGAGAGTTTATCGTGATTTTTCATAAAGTGCTAAGCGGGATTAATTCGTTCTTGCACGCCCAACGTTTCGATACATCCGGAGCTCCCGTTTGGACCGCCCCCGTTCAGATTAGTGATCAGGCGACTGCCTTTAACCGAGATTATCAAGGCATTATGATCCAAGACAAGGTGTATATGGGCTATTATGCCTCTGCAGGAACGCGTTTTGATACTTTTTTACAATGTGTAAATTCAGATGGAACGATGCCCTGGGGCGTTAATGGCGCTTCTTTTGATACCACACAGGCGTTTTATGAAACCAACCCTTATATGGCCTTTAAAGAGGGTTCTGATGTGGTTTGGATGAGCAGCACCTATACCAATACCTCCCAAAGTGCTAAAGGAACTTATTTACAAAAGTTTGATCTCAATTCAGGAGAGCGATTGTTTGGCGACAGCGCCTTCGAATTGTATCCTGTGGGTTCTGAATCAGTACCGGTCGGCGGAATGAATATCGCTGATCAAGGGCCGATACTCCTGATTAAAGAAGGAGTGGATAACGGCGCTTCACCGACAGCGCTTCGCGCGACTTACCTCGATGATAGTGGTCAATCGATTTGGCCTGAAGGACTAAGAGATGTGGCAACTTTTCAAGCCAATAAGGGCCGAATTCATCACACAGAAATGGTGAACAATCAGAGTGTGGCTGTTTTTGTAGAGCAAAAGTCAGGGAGTGCTAAAATTTATGCGCAAAATATAGTCGAAGGTGAAGTCGTGCTGAGTCAAAATGATTTTGATTCAGCGATAGATTTGCTATTTATCAATCCGTTTTCACAAAACTTGTTGAGCAAAGCCACGAATCCTGAAATTTACCGAGTAGAAATCTATGATACTTATGGTCGTAGAATTATCGATATCACAAACACCGCCAATCTGGCCTCATATGATGTGAGTCAATGGGCCAGTGGGCTTTATTATTTGCGCGTTAGTGATCAAGCCCAGAATGAAAAAATTTATCGACTGTTAAAAGAATAACTCAGTTATTCTTGGGTTCCAGGAGGATATTGGGCTAAAATTTCATCAACTATTTTTTGAATGCGGGCCTGTTTTTTTTCGACTTTATCCTTTGGATAGAGTTGCGCGGTTCCCTTGCCTTGCCAAATCAGTTGATTGGTTTGGGCATCGACTAAATTGATGTAGAGCTGGCCTTCAGTGCGCGTACTCACACTCGGGCCAAAGAATCCGCCATTCCACCAAGGAGACCAACCCCAACCCCAGCCGAAGTTATTTTGAAAAATATCTACTTCTTTTTCTTCTTTGGTGAACACATGAACGAGCAGACCTGCATCTTGTGACTTGGAGAGTCCTTTTCGGGTTAAATTGTTATCAATGGCGTGTAAAATTCTCTTTTTATCTAAGTCATTAACCTCCATTTTGTCAACGGATGGTTTGTAAAATGCAAAGGTATTATATTGATCGAAAGAAACTGCGGTGTCGTAGTCCACTGCGACGCGAACGGAGCTACATCCCATAAACACAAGGCTTAAACTAAAAAGCAATAAACGCATCTTCATAATATTGGGTTTAAAATTATTTAACTTATTGTTATTGAGTTAGTTAAATTAACAAATTCTGTACTTATTGAGCTTCAAAAAGGTGGTCTTCCACGATGTTGGGCAACGTTACCTTTAGGTTAGGCTCTTGCTGCATAGCGCGTTTTATCGCAAAAATCGCTTCATTATTTCTGGCCCAACTCCGTCGCGCAATTCCGTTATTGACATCCCAGAAAAGCATAGAACTTAATTTTTTTTCTGCCTCCTGACTACCATCAAGAATCATACCGAAACCACCGTTGATTACTTCGCCCCAGCCGACGCCTCCACCGTTGTGGATACTGACCCAAGTCGCTCCTCTAAACGAATCGCCGATTACGTTTTGAATGGCCATGTCGGCCGTAAATCTGCTGCCGTCATAGATGTTTGAGGTCTCTCTAAATGGGGAATCTGTACCGGACACATCATGATGATCCCGACCCAAAATGACAGGGCTGAGCGCACCCTTGGCGATGGCCTTATTAAAGGCACGCGCTATGGCGATTCGTCCGTCACTATCTGCGTATAGAATGCGGGCCTGTGATCCCACAACTAAGGCATTTTCTTGGGCCCCTTTTATCCACTGAATGTTGTCCGCCATTTGTTGTTTGATTTCATCTGGCGCGCTCGTCATGAGTTCTTCTAGTACACGGCAGGCGATATCATCTGTTTTGGCCAAATCTTTGGGATCTCCAGAGGCACAAACCCATCGAAATGGACCAAATCCATAATCGAAACAC
>DDCS01000121.1:0-11220 GCA_002335345.1 Flavobacteriaceae bacterium UBA2000
GGCCATAAGTCGCAATAAGCAATTCTTGGGTGCCTTGATGAATATGCATATCATTGACGACAACAGACGGAAGATTTGCACCAATGACGCTCCAATTTGCGCCGCCATCTGCAGAACCAAAAACACCGATATCCGTTCCCACGAATATACGCCCCTGATCATCCTGAACAATATCATTAACTGGCACATCGGGCAGGCCGCTCGAGAGGTCAATCCAGTTTTGACCATTGTCATAGCTCGCGTAGACATGACCTTCATCAGTGCCATAGCGATAACCCGAAAGCGTCACAAATAAAGTCCCTGGATGGGTCACAGAATGTAACACCTTGGTTACCCAGCGTGCCGGCAAGTCGGCAGAAATCAGTTCCCAATTAGTTCCTGTGTCTAATGTCATCCATACATTTCCATCGTCAGTTCCCGCAAGGATTTTATCAGGATTAAAAGGAGAGACATCTAATGCGACCACCGTGCCGTAATTTAGGTTCCCCCCTCCTGGGCCATTGGTTAAATCACCACTTATGGCTGTCCATAGGCCCGCACCATTTTCAGTGCGATATACGCGCTGGGTGGCCGTGTACATGACTTGAGCATTTTGTGGGTCAAAAACAATGGGGGTATCCCAATTCTTGCGGTCAGCTCCTGATATACCTGCAGTTGCACCATTAAAACTCGCTCCATTATTGGTCGATTTTCCAATGTTGCCATATTGGTATTGGGCAAAAATGACATTAGAATTATTTGGATCAACAAGGGGTTGAAATCCATCGCCGCCGTAAATAATTTCGTAATCATCTGGTCCCCCCGTGAGGGTTCGATGGGTACTGTTATCCTGAGCCCCCAGGTAAATTCCATTGGCATTTGAGGGGTCGACATAGCAACGATAAAGTTGTGTGATCGGCAATTGCTCGTCTTTAGTCCAAGTGCTCCCACCATCTGGACTAAAATAAACACCGCCATCATTGCCAAGAACAAGGTTATTGGGATCGCTTGGATCAAAAGCCAGAGCATGTTGATCCACATGGACATTATTAAATGCACCAAACCAGTTATTGCCCCCGTCGGTTGACTTTTGCACTTGAAAATCCACATTGTAAATGGTATTCTCATCAGTGGGATCAATTACAATACCTCGAAACCACCAGTGAAAACCGACATTATTCAACGCACTTGAATTCATTGCAGTCCATGAATCCCCGCCATCATTAGTGCGATAAACTCCTTGTATATTTCCTGTGGCATCAGCATAACGGGCATACAATACCTCTGGATTTGACGGCGCAATCGCAATACTGATACGTCCTTTTTGATTGGCCGACGTGGGCAATCCAGTAGTCAATTCAGTCCAACTGTCTCCACCATCAATTGAGCGATAAAGCCCAGAGGTTATCCCTCCATAGGAACGATACTGTGGACGACGTACCCGTTGCCAGGCTGCGGCATAAATAATTTGTCCATTACTGGGATGAATTGCCATATCAACGACTCCCGTGGAATCACTGACAAAAAGAGATTGAGTCCAAGTATCGCCTCCATCTTGACTGCGGTACACCCCTCGATTGGCATCATTGCGAAACAAAGGGCCCATGGCCCCGACAAAAATGTTTTGCCCATTATTTGGATCGATGAGGACTTTACCAATATTGCCCACCTGTGATAGTCCTTTATTCGTCCAGCTTTGACCACCATTATCTGAGAAATAGACGCCGTCCCCGTCATAAGCCAAAGACCCTCCTCCGGCGTTAACCTCTCCGGTTCCCACCCAAATGTGGTTTGAATTATTTGGGTCAATGGCAATATCGCCTATGGACAAGGAGTTTTGACCATCAAAAACGGGTGTCCAGTCTGCTCCTGCGTTGGTTGTTTTAAAAATCCCCCCGGAGGCTGCTGCCACGTAATATTCTTGATCGTTAACCATTTCAATATCGCTAATACGCCCACCTATATTTATAGGGCCCACAGTATTCCAATTACCCCCTGAAGTATTTATTACGCGCTTTTGCATCACCGCTTGTCTCTGTGCTTGGGGATCAAGTCGTCCTGTGGGAAAAGCACGCTGCATAAACATCCAGTCATTGGGCTTTAATTCAGAAGAATCAATAACATGGGTGTTTCGACGGTCGTTAAAATCGGCACAACTAGAAAAGAAAAGTAAAATCAAAAGGGTAACTAAATAGCGCATAAAATGAGTTTATGCACTAAAGATAATTCATTTACCCCATTGATGAGGGCGCATTTTATTGGGACAGCCTGAAAACATAAATAATTTTTCCAATTTGTCGCGATGGCGCCTTGAGGTCAGAATTAAATTGCGTCGCTAAAGCAGCGCGCCGCGCTGGGTCTAAGAGACAAGGAGCATTATTGGTCGTCCCTCGTACTCCTGGCATTGCGGGGACCACCTCACCCTTTTGATTGACCTCGATACTCACCACAACCCGTCCTGCTTGATTACACTCTTGAATAATGACCTCTTTGTACAAGGCGCGGCGACCACCAAGTAAATAATTACCATCTCCATCGAGCCCAATTCCAAGATTATAGGGACTCTCAGATAGAGGACTGCCCTCAGGAGCGCCAAGGGTCAGTTCATTGTCCTGGGCTGCTGGATCGGCACTGGTATCTTGATTATTTTGGGTATTTGGCAATGAGGTGCTTTGCCCGCTCAATACACGCTTTAGGGCCTCAGCAGTAGCGGCATCCGGTTTGGGTTCCTGCTGTGAATCTACGGGAACCTCAGAAGTCTCAGCGACCAAAAGTTCCTCTTCGGCAGGGGTTATCTCCTGTGTAGATTCTTGCATTTGGGCCTCTGTTGGGGTTGATTCAACTTCGGTGTTATCCGCTGTGTCACGGTCTACTTCCTCAATCACCTCGGTAGGCTCACTTATGGACGCCTCTTGTTGGGCCGACGATTCCGTACTCTGGGCAGACTTGCTTGAATTTTGAGCGGTCGTTCCCTCGGATGTGCCTAGCGCAATGATAATCCCACGCTCGAGTGGCGGGTCATAATGACGTAAGCCAAAAAAGAGTAAGATCAGCAGCAAGACAATACCGATGAGTATCGTTTTTAAGGCGCCTTTGCGTTGATGAATATCCAAAGCCACCGACATCTTATTTAGGATTTACAGCCAAAACAACTTGATAATTTCTTCGATTGGCCAAATCCATCACATAAACGACCTGTTCAATCGGGACCCCCTGCTCCGCTCTCAAAATCACTGTAGGTTTTGATACTGAATTGAGCACTTGACTCAAGGCAGATTCAAGTTGACCTTTGGCGATGCGTTCTTTATTGATAAAAAATGCCCCCTCTTTGGTGATGCTTACTGATGCCTGATGCTGATTTGTTGATTTACCTTTGGCCTCAGGCAAAAGCAAATCAAGGGCGTTGGGTGTAATGGCCGGAGAAGTCAACAGAAAAAAGACCAAAAGCAGAAAGACAATATCAGTCATACTGCTCATGCTAAAAGTCGCACTGACTTTATTGCGTCCGCGCAAATTCATTAAGCTGGTTCGTTTAGTAGGTCGATAAAATCAACGGCAGTTGCCTCCATTTGGTGAACCACTTTATCGGTTTTAACAACCAAATGATTGTACGCCATATAGGCCACAATACCCACAATAAGTCCGGCTACAGTGGTGGTCATGGCCGTATAGATCCCCTCTGCCAAAGCACCCATTTCCGCTTGACCACTGCTGTTGGCTAATTCATGAAAGGCTAAAACCATGCCGATTACAGTCCCTAAAAAACCAATCATTGGGGCCGCCCCCGAGATCGTTGCCAAAACACTCACGTTTTTCTCTAAGGCATAAACTTCAAGACGTCCGGCATTTTCTATGGCCGAATTTATGTCCTCAAGAGGGTGCCCAATTCTGGAGATTCCCTTTTCGGTCAATCGGGCAACAGGCGTATGATGTTGACGACACAGTGCTTTTGCTTGATCCGGTTTTCCCGAAAGGATAAACGTCCTGATCTGACTCATAAAATTTGGGTCTGTCTTACCCGCAGCTTTAATGGCCGACAAGCGTTCAAAATAGATATAAAGAGCCACCAGTAAAAGGACAAACAATAATCCAATAATAATTTGACCGCCAAGATCCCCGCTCAGGATAAGCTCCATGAGGGATAAGGTTTGTTCCGCTGCCTCCTGGTCCACAGAGACATCATTTTGTAGACTAAGCAACACGAGCATCAGTAACTTCATAAAAAATCTTTCTAAGAGAACGCTTTGGTCTCGGTGAAATTGTTAGACGTGATGAAAAAGAACGCGCTCGATAAATAAAAATAAACCAGCGCCAGCAATAAACCCAACAAACGCTAACCAGGCTACTTTCTTCAAATACCAGATAAAATTAATGCGCTCCATGCCCATGGCGGCCACTCCCGCAGCAGAGCCGATAATCAGCATACTTCCGCCCGTTCCTGCAGCATAGGCAATAAAATGCCAAAGAACAGAGTCCATTGGCGCATCGTACATCCCGATTGACGCCGCCACAAGTGGAACATTATCAATAACTGCCGAGAACATTCCCAAAAGAATAACGACAACATCTTGATTCGGAATAGCTCCTTGTAGTGTTTCCGCCAAATAACGCAAGGTACCCACAGATTCACCGCTTTCCGTGGCGCCGTAGACCAAAGACTCCAAGCCCGCAACAGCCATAAGGATTCCTAGGAAAAATAAAATACTGGACAACTCAATTCTTGATAAGGCTTTGTGCGCCGAATATAAATGACGGCGTTCTTTACTAAAATCTTCCTCCGGATGGATGTATTCTGAAACCAACCAAACCACCCCAACCGCTAACATCATGCCGATGTATGGTGGTAAGTGAGTTAAGGTCTTGAATACCGGCACTGAAACAATCATTCCCAGCCCTAAATAAAGCATCGTCTTACTGCTAAGTAATTTTTGTGCTTCCTGGCTATCGGTAGCTGAGACGGTTATTTTTCCCTGAAAAGGCTTTAGGTAAGACGCAATAAAAAAGGGCAATAGAAAACACAAAATTGAGGGCAAGACCACAAATTCAATCAGTCCCCCGGCAGAGACTTTTTTGGCAATCCAAAGCATCGTCGTGGTGACATCACCAATAGGGGACCAGCCACCACCGGCATTGGCTGCAATGACCACTAAAGAAGCGTACCAGATACGCTCATTTCTGTCACTTAATAATTTACGCAGCAGGGTCACCAGTACGATTGTGGCGGTCAGATTATCAATTATGGCCGATAACACAAAGGCCAAAATCCCGATAATCCAAAGCAATGATTTTTTACTATCGGTTTTAACCGCGCCCTTGAGCACTTCGAAACCCCGGTGTAGATCAATAATCTCTACAATAGTCATCGCTCCGATCAAGAATATTAAAATTTCTGCCGTCTTACCCAAGTGATGCAATAAGGTTTGCTCAAAACCGTGCATGGCGTGTTCTCCTCCTGTAAGGGCACTAAAAATTGAGCCTTCAGTATCGATCACTTCAAACCATCCCAGTCCGAACCCAACAGCAAGCGTCCCCCAAATCAGGGCCGCCATAATTAATGCAGGCACTGTTTTATCTAAACGGAGTGGATGCTCTAGAGTAATGGCCAAATAACCAATGACGAAAATGAGAATTATCAAAGATTCCATAGAAGTATTTTAAACATTAAATAAGTTGTTTCAGCGCAATTTCAAATGCAGTAGCACTGATGTTTCGAGGATCAGGATTTTGTTCATAAACCCTTTGAAGTGCCTTTTTAATGGTCTGAGAAACATCGTCAAAAATCGCATCATCAGTCATGGCGACACGCTTTTCCATAAAATAGGCAAAAACACGGGCCATACCACAATTACTAATAAAGTCAGGGATCAGGCTAATTTGTTTATCGGCTGATTCCATAATCGGACCAAAAAAGATCTCCCGGTCAGCAAAAGGAACATTGGCGCCCGAGCTGACGACTTCCAAGCCAGAATCAATTAACGATTGTATTTGCTCTTGGGTAATTAAACGTGAAGCAGCACAAGGGGCAAAAACATCGGCCTTAAGGGCCCAAATGCGCTGGTTAACTTCATCGAAACTCAAAAGATTGTCCCCCGCCAAGGCATTGCCATTTTTATTCAGAAAAAGATTTTTAACCTGCTCGAAGGTCAACCCCTGCTCATTAATTACTCCACCAGCCCGGTCAATAATCCCTACGATCAGTGCACCCGACTGAGCTAGATAATAAGCGGCAGCAGAAGCCACGTTTCCAAAACCTTGAACAATAGCGCGCTTGCCTTGCAGTGTTCCGCCATAAATTTCATAATAATGACGTACGGCTTCAGAAACACCAAAACCCGTGATTAAATCGGCAACAGTATACTTTCTAGAAACATCCGGAGAATATTCTGGATTCTCAACGACTTTGATCACCCCTTGGCGCAGTTGACCAATTCGATTGATTTTATCGGCCTCGCTCGGACTAAAGTGCCCGGTAAAAACGCCTTCTTGNNGGATGCCAAACACCGCTTTCTTCCGTTATTGGGATAACCTCATGAATTTCATCGACATTCATATCGCCCCCAGTACCGTAGTAAGATTTCAGTAAGGGAGATACGGCGCGATACCAACGCTGCAAGACGCCTTTTTTACGCGGGTCATTGGGGTCAAAATTTATTCCCGATTTGGCACCGCCAATGGCAGGACCTGATACGGTAAACTTAACCTCCATGGTTTTGGCCAAACTCAAGACTTCGTTTTGGTCCAACCCAATACGCATGCGGGTTCCACCTCCAGCGGCACCTCCTCTCAAACTATTGATTACGGTCCAGCCTTCGGCCTCGGTCTCAGCGTCTTTCCAATGAAAAACAATTTCCGGTGATTTATCTTCGAATTTTTTAAGCAATTCCCTCATGGATCGCAATGGTATTTGGTCGTTAGAAGATCGGTCTTGAAACATAATTTTAAGCCGAATCCATTTCTCACAAATATAGAAAAATGACAGGGGCTAGGATTAAATTAAGGTAAAATTTCTGACCCATTGACCGTGAATTAATCCTCATGGGTCGATGAACGAAAAGAGTTAAAATAGCCGTTTTAAGGACCTATCGCCCCACTGGATTCCAGATCACACCACTACTATGATCTCGAATGGCGCCCGTTACCGAAGCCAGGCAATTCACTTCTCCTCGATAGCGTAATACACCGAGTAAACCAAAAATAAGGGCTTCTTTATAATTGATTAACGCCTTATTTGGAACAAAAAATTTTAAAGGAGCTGCCTCATCGAGCAGTTCCAGAATAAAGCCATTAAAAGCTCCGCCTCCCGTCAATAAAACACGGTCAAATTTTGTAGCGCTTGTGTGAATTTGGTCGACCATATGGCGCGCCGCGGTGGCCAACCAATCTTTAGGGTTCAGATTAAAGCGCTCATAGAGCGGATAAAAATTAGACTGCACCCATTCCATACCTAAGGATTTGGGCGGAGTTAAACGGTAATAGTCTAACGTGTTGAGCTGTTTGAGCAATTCCGGATGAACCGTGCCTAATCGAGCATAATGACCATTTTCATCAAAATCAGAACCGAGCTTATTCGCCCAATAATTCAGAACAATATTAATAGGACATAAATCATAAGCGATGGTTGGCGCATCCTGAAGTTGATAGGAAATATTCGCAAAACCACCCAAATTAATACAGGCGTCAAATTCTTGAAATAACAATTGATCCCCAATGGGCACTAAGGGAGCGCCTTGTCCTTTTAGTGCGACATCTTGAGTTCTAAAATCACAGACCACAGGACATGGCAACCCTTGAGCTATCGATTCTAAATTGCCGATTTGCCAGGTAATGCCTTGCCCAGGTTTGTGCCAAACGGTGTGTCCGTGGCTGCAAATCAAATCGAGCTCTGATATCTTGAACTCATGAATAAAATCTAAAATAGTGCGATTAAGAAGTGATGTATAGGCTAAATCCAAAGCCTGCACGGCTGTATTATCCAGGGTAACCGCAGCAGACAAACGCCTTTGCCAAAGCGAATTATACGGGATTGTTTGCGCTTTAATTATTGAATAACCCCATTGATTATCATCGGTTACGCTCAATTCACAATGGGCTAAATCAATCCCATCGCACGAAGTTCCGCTCATGACGCCAATCACATTATATTTCGCTTTTTTCATCCTGTTAAATTTAAAGGCTTTTATTGACATTAAAGGCACAATCCAATATCTTTGCGCTTTAACGAAAACGTTTTAGGCTAGTATCTAGCCCCCCAAAAAAAACAACGACACCATGGACTTTACCTTATCTGAAGAACACCTAATGATTCGGGATGCTGCCCGAGAATTTGCCCAAACTGAACTGCTTCCAGGAGTTATTGAACGGGATAATTTGCAACAATTTCCCGCAGAACAAGTAAAAAAAATGGGGGAAATGGGATTTCTCGGTATGATGGTAGACCCGGCGTATGGGGGTGGCGGCATGGACACGCTATCCTATGTTCTGGTTATGGAAGAGCTCAGCAAAATTGACGCTTCTTCCTCGGTAATTGTCTCTGTAAATAACTCTTTAGTCTGTTATGGCATCCAAGCCTATGGTTCTGAGGCCCAAAAAGACAAATATCTCAGACCACTCGCCACAGGAGAAGCCTTAGGTGCGTTCTGCTTGAGCGAACCCGAAGCGGGTAGTGACGCCACTTCTCAAAAGACAACGGCTCTAGATCAGGGCGATCATTACCTACTCAATGGCACAAAAAACTGGATTACAAACGGCAGTTCTGCCGACTATTACATTGTTATTGCCCAAACAGATAAAGAAAAAGGCCACCGCGGAATTAATGCCTTTATTGTTGAAAAAGGTATGGATGGTTTTTCTATAGGGCCAAAAGAAGATAAATTGGGCATTCGCGGGAGCGACACTCATAGCTTAATGTTTCACAATGTAAAGGTGCCCAAAGAAAATCGCATTGGTGAAGACGGCTTTGGATTTAAATTTGCCATGAAAACTTTAAGTGGTGGTCGTATCGGTATTGCAGCACAAGCTCTGGGTATCGCCTCTGGAGCCTACGAACGCGCAAGAGACTATTCCAAAATCCGCACCGCTTTCGGTAAAGAAATCTACAAACATCAAGCGATCTCTTTTAAATTGGCGGACATGTATACCCAAATCGAGGCGGCAAAACATTTGGTCTTCAAAGCTGCTTGGGAAAAAGACAATGGAATTAATTATGACCGCAGCAGTGCGGTAGCCAAACTCTACGCCAGTCAGGTCGCGATGGACACGACCATAGAAGCCGTCCAAGTACACGGAGGCAATGGTTTTGTTAAGGAGTATCATGTTGAGCGCCTTATGCGCGATGCCAAAATCACGCAGATTTATGAAGGAACGAGTGAGATTCAAAAAGTAGTCATTTCTCGGGCCTTACTTGACGACTAAAATATCGTCCATCAGCACTTTATTTGAAGAAATTCCAGACCAAACCGAAACGCAATGAAGCGTCTCGATAGGGTATTCCTGGAGCACTGAAATGATTGTTTTCCCCTTGAAACAATTGGTTCATGTGCTCATATATCAAAAATAGTCGAGTTTGTCTGATTTTGGTTTGAAAGAAGAAATCCACAAGGGGAAACGCCCCCAGGGATTCTTCAGATTGAACATAAAATTCTGCCAAAACCGGATCATAAGCCGGCAAATTAAATTCCGTGAAATATTTCAAACGGACACCGGTTTGAATTTTTGCTGCTTTTTTGAACCACTCATCTTCAAAAAATACAGTTTGTCGCGTGAGGAGATCAGGAACTGGAAGAACCTCCGCCCCATTTAAAACATTTTGGTAAATGATTTCTGATTGATAACCCCATGATCCCAATCGCCAAGTCTTATCATGATGAATTTTTAAGTGCTGCACCTTTTGATTGTATTGAATCGGCAGGGGATGCGCACCGTTTTCATCTAAACCAAAATAGGCGTAATTCTCCAATTCAGTGAAGCTTCCCTTGAGCAATCCTACATAAGGAAAGTGCAATCGTAAATCCAAACTTTGTGTTGTAACTGGACCAAAATCTTTAAACCAATTATACGCTTTATAATCACTTTGATTCAAACGCATATTGACGGCAACAGGGCGCGTATTGCGCGCGTATTTGGCCCCAAAACTATAGCCGTTGCCAAAGGATTTCTTGGCGCCAAAATCAATATGACCAAATTCTTGTCCGCTGGCAAATCCCTGGGAAAAACTGCCGTCTAACTGCCAAATTTTCCATTGGCCTTTTAGCTCGAGACCGGTAACAAAAAAGCGATTGGAAATTTCCGATGGGATTACCCCATCATTTAAATCCAAAAGGCGATCATAGCCGTAACGCAATGAAATGTGCGATAAATAAGGCATGATCTTAATCCCATGAGATAAATTCAAATTACCAAAGGCCTTGATTCTTGTATTAAAACCGGTCGCTTTCGTGTACAGATTCTCTTCTTTATACGCTGGACCAAAGCCTTCAAAAGCGGTCTTTTGCGTATAAAGAAATGATTTTGCCTGATGCCCCGTTTCAAGTCCAATGGAGTGAAGCAATGAACCTGGTTTTTCGGGATTAAAAAAGTATTCTTGCTGTGCAAAATAACCCGCACTATGAATCACATTTTGGGCATTTTCAAAATTTACATCCAAGCGTCCACGGTCGTCGAATTCGGGATCAGCCGTCGTATATAAGAGCAAAGCCGATTCGGTCAGCCCGCCATTTTCTTGATTGAGCAATTCTTGATTTACCAAGTGGGCCTTGAGCTGATAATGCTTGTCTGGGGATTCATAAAATACAGTTCCTCGAAAATCACCGGTACTGGTCAAGATATGTTGATATTGCCCCAAGGAGCGCACGCCTTTGTAGGCCAAAGAAATATTCAACCCCTCAGAGACATTTGTTGTGAAAGCTGCATCGAGTTGCTGTCCTTGAACAAAGGCCGTCTTAAAATACAACTCAGTCAGTGGTGTGGGCACTCGATAATAATTAAGGTCTGCTGCATTTAACTGAGTTTCCCGTCTCGCCCCCCCAGCAAAACTTGGGACAAATGAAAAAGCCGGCAGCTGCAAGCTCAATTTATTGTGCGATTGGCCAACATTGGCAAATGGTAAAAGCTCTAGATCATCTCTGCGCAGATAATTGAACTTATTGAGTTTATGCAAACCCAAGGTCGTGTCTAAAGCGGTCGTATCTCCGCGCAAGCCAATGCGCTGATAAAGTCTTATTTCAGGCTTTTCATCACTCTGAC
>DDCS01000121.1:11355-19479 GCA_002335345.1 Flavobacteriaceae bacterium UBA2000
ATGCTCAAACTCAAGATCAATCCCAATCTTTTGGAATGTGGCACCGATGAGGCGGGAAGGGGGTGCTTGGCCGGTCCAGTTACTGCAGCGGCTTGTATTTTGCCCGACGATTTTTCGCATCCCTTACTGAATGACTCTAAAAAACTCACCGAATCACAGCGCACCGAATTGCGTACAATTATCGAATCTTCAGCCATCGCATGGGCGGTGGCCCACGTCACTGAATTAGAGATCGATTCGATGAATATTCTAAATGCCTCCATTGAGGCCATGCACCGCGCCATTTTAAAACTCAATCCCACCCCTGAATTTATCGCTGTAGATGGCAACCGATTTAAACCTCTGGGGCAGATCCCTTTTCAATGCGTGATAAAAGGAGATGGAAAATACCAAAACATCGCGGCGGCATCCGTTTTGGCAAAAACAGAGCGCGATCGATACATGAAGCAGCTTCATTTAGAATACCCGAAATACGATTGGCGCCAAAATAAAGGTTATCCCACTGCAAAGCATCGCTCGGCAATCGCTGAATTCGGGGATACACCGCATCATAGAAAAACCTTTAAGTTACTCCCCAATCAGTTAAGACTGAATCTATAATACAGGAGGTTTGAACTCATTTGATCACAAATACGAAACTGAATCTCAATTAAGGCATTGACAATTAATCGATCCTTTCTATTTTTGTATATGCAAAAAGCCCTTGTTTACCTCTACCTTTTGTTTTTTTTCAGCCTGATTGGATGCAATGACAATCAGCAAAGCAGCTTTGTCCCATGGCAATTGATCGACTCTGAAACCACCCATATCCTGTCGTTCAACAACACGCCCATCGTTCTCCAAAACCTGGGAGAATCCCAAAATACTATGGCTATTTTTTCACGACCCAAATTACCCCCGATTTTGGACAGTTTGGTGCGTCGATTTAAGTCTGAGCAAGGCAATCTTCTCTTTATTAATGATCCGGGACAAAATGCTGCACTGGGCCACAGTGACCCATTAGATTATGTTTTAGTTTTGACCTTAACGGATTCTATTCGCTCGAGCCTGGCCAAAGAAATTGTTATTGGCGTGGACACGGCATTTGTATTTTCAAAAAATCAATATTCATTATTTACCAACAAAAAATCAATCGATCATAAAGATCAAAATCCACGGAAAGCCCCCCCAAATTCTCTTTCCAAAATGTTCGCGTTAAAAAAAGACAAACCGTTATTGATTGGGCAGAGATTTGATACCACATTGAGCAAAATCTCTCTTCAACAGGATGCTTGGATCATTTTTGAGCCCCAGTCCGGTTCTGAAGACCAATCTGCCCATGGTGTGCTTCTTCCCTCAAAAAGCAATGGTTTATCGGGAGAAAAACCGACTCTTTCCACTTACGACTTAGGTCAAAAACCGAGTATTCTGAGGAGCCCGGAAATAGTGCCCCTTAACGCTACTTCGAGCTTAAGCTTAGCGTTAAATAATCCGCAATCTCTTTTATTGAGAATGCAAGCCGTGGATTCCCTGCTTGTCCTTAGTCCCTTTATCGAGACCATAGATGAGGTCAGCTTAATAAAATTCGCTAACGCTCAAGCCCTAGCGCTTAAAAGTCTAGACTTGAATATGAGTCTGAGTGCGCTGACACAAAATTGGGGTGGCGATGATAATTTTAGAGGGGTTTCTGTAAAATCCTTTGAGCCCCAATCGACTATGTTAAATCCCATTCCGCTCATCTTTGAAGACGTTCCTCAAATGAATCACGTATTTGTTTGGGAAGACTTTTTAATCCTGACCCCCAGTCTTGATTTGGCTCAAGAATACATCAGCCAATTGCAAAATAAGAATCTATTAGCGCAAAGCAGTGCTTGGCAGGCGAGCGAAGCAGATATGGCTCGTGAAAGCNNAGCAATTTATTTTCATGGACTATCAACCCTCAAAACAAGCAATTTGAGCGTTTTCAGCTCATAGAAGATCGCGGGTTCGCCCATGTGAATTATTCAATGCAGGCCGGAGACCAAAAAGTCAAAAATCAAAGGCAAGGTCCCCTCTTGAGAAGCATCACTCTGGACGCCCCTGTGGCCAAGGCACCACAATTTTTCAGCAACCACAAATCAGGAGGGAAAAACATAGTCGTTCAAGATACTAATCATCGTCTCTATTTTATTGCCCCTAGCGGTAAGACGATTTGGTTTCGAGACTTAAACGAGCCCATACTGGGTGAGATTCAAGAAGTCGATATTTTGCGTAATGGCAAAAAACAACTCGCTTTTACAACGACTTCAAAATGGTATGTCATTGATCGCAATGGTCGTGATGTTGGTTTATTCCCCAAAAGCTTTAAAGACCCCATTACGCAACCACTGGCGATTTTTGACTACGATAATAATCGGAAATATCGTTTTTTGATTATTCAGAAACGCTCAGTATTAATGTATGACGCTCAGGGCAAGCGGGTCAAAGGATTTTCCTACAGCAAAGCACCCGCTGCAGTAAGCCACCCTCCAAAACACATTAGAATAGGGACCAAAGATTATCTTTTGTTTTTACTCGAAAACGGACAGCTTCAAATCTTAAATCGCACAGGAAAAGTACGGATCCCCGTAACGGAACAATTTGACTTTGGTTCCGAATTACCGGTTAAGCACGAGGGAAAGATTGTTTTTTGGACCCGAGAAGGCAGTCAGATACAAATTAGTCCGGATGGCTCCGTTGTAAAACTTACCGCTAAATCACCGGCGCAATACCGCCTGGTCTATTACGGCCCGCATACGATTGAGTTTGACGACCCATTATTGCGTATCGACCAACACTTTATCGAACTACCCTTGGGCAATTACTTGGGGCCTCAAGTCTTTAAATTCGGCAATAAATTGCGAACGGTCATGATCGACCAAGACACGCAAAACATCTTTGTGTACCACAGTGAGGGTAGACTTGTAAAAAACGCACCATTCTTTGGTCGGTCAACGGTCGACATTGCAGATATAAATGGCAATGACAAGCTCGAACTCGTGGTACAGGGTCAAGATAATGAAGTGTTGATTTACAACTTAAATTAAGTCTAGGCCGGCGGATTGCATTAGATTGAGGACCGGTTATTAGACACTCAGTTCCGCCTCAAAAAGGGTTTGAAAATGGTAAAGCAATCTTTGGCTAACGGCCTGCTCATCGACTTCCGTCACTTTGAGTTCAACCCGCATCGAAGTCACTGATTTACCGCGTATTCCACAAGGGATCATATGATCAAAATAGCCGAGATCAGCATTGACATTAAGGGCAAACCCATGCATGGTGACCCAACGACTCGCTCTAACGCCCATGGCACAAATTTTACGCGCAAACGGAGTCCCAACATCCAACCAAACCCCTGTTTCTCCTGGGGAGCGATCTGCGGTGATTCCATAATCAGCCAAAGTAAGAATAATCATCTCTTCCAAAAGCCGCAAGTACTTGTGAATGTCTGTGAAAAAATTTTCCAGGTCCAAAATGGGATAGCCCACTATTTGACCCGGACCGTGGTAAGTAATATCCCCGCCTCGATTAATTTTAAAAAATTGTGCGCCAATTGAGGCTAATTTTTGCTCGTCAATAAGAAGATTGTCCATATCTCCACTTTTACCAAGGGTATAGACATGGGGGTGGCGCACCAGAAGAAAATGATTTTGCGTAGTGGTTTGTGTACTATTTCTTCGATTGTCAATTTTTGTTTGGACAATTGCCTGAAAGAGGTCCTCCTGATAAGCCCATGCCTTGGCATAATCCATCAGGCCTAGATCTTCAACCAAAACCAATTTATTATGGTGCATACTAACGATTGGGGTTATTGAGAATAATGAGTGCTGCAATCACTCCCGGGACCCATCCACAAAGCGTCAAAATACAGACAATAATAAAGGAGCCACAGCCCTTGTCGGCGACCGCCAAAGGAGGAAATAATAACGAGAGTAAGACACGCCAAAAACTCATGCCTCAAAAATACGGCATATTTTCAATACCACTCCACCACCTAAACCGCGAATAATTAATTATTTTTGCCGCATATTTGGACATCATGCAACGCACAGAACTCGAACTTATTCGCCTTGAAAAACTCAACCAATTACGCGCCTTGGGTATTGATCCCTATCCAGCAGCACAATTTCCTATAGACCATACGGCACAGGAAATTAAAGAGCATTATCAAGAGGGTAAGCGCGTGGTGGTCGCCGGACGATTGATGTCGCGAAGAATCCAAGGGAAAGCCTCTTTTGCCGAGCTCCAAGACTCAAGTGGAAGAATACAGGTCTATTTTAACCGAGACGAAATTTGTCCTAATGAAGATAAGACGCTTTACAATGAGGTTTACAAAAAACTCCTTGATATTGGGGATTTCATCGGCATCAAAGGAAGTTTATTTACCACACAAGTCGGGGAAAAGACAATTCAAGTAGAGGAGTTTACTGTGCTTTCCAAAGCCATTAAGCCATTACCCCTTCCAAAAACAGACAGTGAAGGAAATATCCACGACGAATTTAACGATCCTGAGCTTCGATATCGTCAGCGCTATGCAGATTTAGTCGTTAATCCTCATGTTAAGGAAGTCTTTATTAAAAGAACACGTTTATTTAATGCCATGCGTGATTTTTTTAATGAACGCGGATACTTTGAAGTAGAAACTCCAGTCCTACAATCTATTCCGGGAGGTGCAGCGGCACGTCCTTTTATAACCCATCACAACAGTCTAGACATCCCCCTTTATTTGCGCATTGCAAATGAGTTATACCTCAAGAGACTTATCGTCGGCGGTTTTGACGGGGTTTATGAATTTTCAAAAAACTTCCGCAATGAGGGCATGGATCGCACCCACAATCCAGAATTTACCGCCATGGAGATTTATGTCGCCTACAAGGACTATAATTGGATGATGGAATTCTGTGAGGAACTATTAGAATACTGTGCGCTACAAGTCAATGGCAGCACCTCGGCTAAGTTTGGCGATTATGATATCGATTTTAAAGCCCCTTACCCAAGGGTTACCATGACCGATGCCATAAAAAAATACGCTGGCATTGACATTACCGGTGCCTCTGAAGAGACCCTGAGAACGGCCGCTCAAGCACTCGGAATTGAAGTCGATGAAACCATGGGCAAGGGTAAACTCATTGATGAAATCTTCGGGGCGAAATGTGAAGGTCAGTTCATACAGCCAACCTTTATCACGGACTACCCAAAAGAAATGAGTCCATTGACCAAAAGTCACCGTGATCAACCAGAACTCACGGAACGATTTGAACTCATGGTTTGTGGTAAAGAAATAGCAAATGCGTATAGTGAGTTAAACGACCCAATTGATCAAAGAGAGCGCTTTGAGGCTCAAGTAAAATTAGCGGACCGCGGCGATGATGAAGCGATGTACATCGATAATGATTTTCTCCGTGCCTTAGAATATGGTATGCCTCCAACCTCTGGGATGGGGATTGGTATGGATCGGCTCATTATGTTTTTGACCAACAATCCTTCAATCCAGGAAGTTTTATTTTTCCCACAAATGAAGCCTGAGCGCAGTCAAATAAAGGTGGTGTTGAATGAGGACGAGCAATCCCTGCTTAATACACTAAAAAGTCAAGGCCCTATGGCCCTTTCCGCACTTAAAGAACTCAGTGGATTGAGCAATAAAAAATGGGATAAATCCATCAAACAATTGACCAAAAACAAATTGGCCAAAGTTGAAAAAGACGACCAAGGACTTTGGGTGCTTCCGGCCGACCAGGATTAGCGCCCAGATTCTTTTTGCATAGGATGGTAAGAAAATATTGTGTAGATTAGCTTTATTAATTGAGTGATTCTATGAAAACCTATCTAAAAGCCTTAAGTACAATTTGTCTGTTTTTTGGACTAATGACCCAACCCGTATTTGGACAAAAACTACAACAAGACAATAGTCGTCCCGATGAAGCCGCCAAGATTCAAGTGGATCAAATGTCCCAAATGCTTAATTTAGACGGATCTCAGCAGCGCGCTTTATTTCGTGCTTTAGTTTCTGAATCAACGCGTTCTGGGCAAAGCCCACAAATTCTGCTGGGAAAAGCTGCGCAAGATCAAAACGAAGCTTTTGTTCAAACACTCAAGTCAATTTTGACCCCAGATCAATTCCGTAAATGGAAAAATCCAAATAAGAAATAGTTTATTTCGGAAGGCGCAATTCTTGTCCAATGGACAAATCGATTGATTCAAGTTTATTGTGTTCCATAATTTGATCTACAGTAAGGCCAAAACGCTTTGACAGACTGTAAAGCGTATCTCCTGGAACCACCACATATATCCTATTTTTAGCATTAATCGCGCGCGCATTTATTGATTCGCTTGCGTTTTGAGGCTCCAAGCCACTCGATGCTTGTGCCAATGCCCCCCCCTGGTCGTATTGCCATAAGTCGAAGCGTTCGATGAGACTGATCAGTTTATCTGGATATTTGGGATCTGTGGCATAACCTGCCTTTTTTAATCCTTTGGCCCATCCTTGATAATCTGAGATCTTGAGTTTAAATAAATCCGCATAGCGCGAACGTTGCGTCAAGAAAAGTGAGTGATCTCTATAAGAATATTTAACATCGCTATACTTTCTAAAACACTCCCCAAGTTCGTCATCATCGTGATATACGCGCTCTCCTGTCCAAGTCGTATGACATTTTATTCCAAAATGATTGTTTGCCTTTAGCGCTAAGGTTCCATTACCTGATCCGCTTTCTAAAATACCCTGAGCCAACGTAATACTTGCCGGAATCCCATAGAGACGCATTTCATCGATGGCAATTGGCGCAAAAGTTTCAACATACAGGCTCATGCGCTGTTCCGCAGTCATTGGGACTTCAGGCTCAGTATTTGACCTTTGACTTATTTGCTGTGAAGAAGACGAAACGTGTTCTTTGACAGCTGGTTTTACGCGATCCTTTCGTGCTATGGTTTTTTTTGTGCCACATGATGAAAGAATGAGCAGACCGACAAATCCAATTACCCCAATTGATGATTTAATATTCATAAGCTCTTAATTTTTGACCTTTATTGAATTTTTAATAACGCTTTATTCGATTGATTGAATCCTGCAACGCCTTGCAAACCCCCTGTGTGAATTGCCAAAATTTCTTGAGCCTTGATCGAGGGATTTTTCCTAAGAACATCAATTAAACCAAACATCATTTTGCCTGTATAAACGGGATCTAGTGCAATTCCTGTTTGGGCTTTAAAATTATTAATAAAATCAATCAATTCATTATTTGCTTTGGCATAACCTCCAAAATGATATTCATCAAAAAATTCACGAGGAATATCATTGCCGTATCGACTCATTTGTGCCCTAAAGTCAATTCCCTTTAAGACCGAAAATCCCCAGACTTGCCGCCCCAAATGCGCTCCATTAAGCACCCCTGCCATGGTCCCTCCAGTGCCTATTGGCGTACAAAGTATGCGAAACTTTTTTGGCAGCGCACGGGTCATAAGGGCAACCCCCTCTATGGCCAAATCATTACTACCGCCCTCTGGAATGATCAAGCAGGGAGCAAAACGCGCTCTTAACTCATCTAAATAAACTGGGTCAGATCTCCGTTTGTACTCAGAACGGTTAAGAAAATAAAGCTTCATACCGATTCTATGGGCCTGACTTAAAGTGGGATTTTCATTAATTTTTTGCGCTAATTCCTCCCCCCGAATCAAACCTATAGTTTCAAAGCCAAACATTTGACCCGCTGCCGCAGTTGCCGCAATGTGATTTGAATAGGCCCCGCCGAACGTTACAATTCGATTAATCCCTGCTGACAAGGCTGCTTTTAAATTAGGCAGTAATTTTCTGAGTTTGTTCCCTGAGGCCTCATCCATAATTCGATCTTCTCGTAATAGATACAAAGGACCTCGATCAATTTTGAAGGGCGATAAATCTATCGAGTCAATCTTAGCTTTTTGACCAAGCCAATGATCCAATTCGATGATCGTATTATGTGAGCGACTCATGAGGTTCAAAATTAAATGGGAAATCTAAGAAGCCCTAAACTAATTGCGATAAAAATTAAAATGAATTTGAAAAAGCCGAAAACACCAAAGCTCAAATTAGGTCAAATGTTAAAGTATTTTGCATTTCGTCGAAATAATTTGCATTTCATCGTCATTATG
>DDCS01000048.1:0-1204 GCA_002335345.1 Flavobacteriaceae bacterium UBA2000
TTCTGCTCTAGTTTTGATAATAAAGCTTCCAAAACCTCTCAAATATACATTTTCACCCGACTCCAAAGATTGCTTTACTTCACCCATAAAGGCCTCAACGGTGGCCTGTACATCTCCTTTTTCTAAACCGAGTTTCTCTGAAATTTCTGTGACGATGTCTGCTTTGGTCATTCTGAAGTACTTTTTAAATGTGATATAATTGATATATGATAGGCTCGTTTTTCGAGTGGGCAAATATAATGATTTTAAAATCAAATAATCAAATCGTAAAGTATTAAAATATAAATACATATACCCTATTTTTGGCAGGTGAAGTCTCCCCATTTTAGAATAGATAAAATACTGGTTTCGTGGTATTTAGAAAACAAGCGTGACTTGCCCTGGCGTCGGGCCAAAAATCCATATCAGGTTTGGCTCTCTGAAATTATCCTGCAACAGACACAGGTGGTTCAGGGTTTGCCTTACTACGAAAAATTCATCACCCGCTTCCCGAGTGTTGAAAAATTGGCTCAGGCCAGCGAGCAAGAGGTCCTTAAATTGTGGCAGGGATTGGGTTATTATTCAAGAGCCCGGAATTTACACGATACCGCCCAGTGGGTAAGTCATGCGCTTAACGGGGTCTTTCCCCAGAGCTTTAAAGAGTTATTGTCCTTAAAAGGCGTTGGAGTCTATACGGCAAGTGCCATTGCATCGATTTGTTTCGATGAGCCCAAAGCGGTGGTCGATGGTAATGTCTATCGAGTATTGAGTCGGGTATTTGGGATTGACCTTCCCATTAACACGGCTTCAGGCATTAAAAGATTTCAGGAGTTAGCGGATCAACAATTATTTGAAAAGGATCCGGGGACTTATAATCAGGCCATAATGGAGTTTGGCGCGTTACAATGTGTTCCCAAAAACCCTGATTGTTCGATCTGCCCACTGTCTAAAAATTGTATCGCTCATGCTACAGGTCATGTTGGAACGCTCCCTGTTTCGGTCAAAAAAGTAAAAGTCAAAACGGTGTATTACAATTTTCTGGTGGTCCAGGACGAACAGGGAAAAATTTGGATGCGTCCTCGCCCCGCTGATGGGATCTGGCCGAATCTTTATGAATTCCCGTTAATTGAATCGAATACGCCCTTAGATGTGGGGCAAATGCTGGCCAAAGCGAACGGACTCATTAAAGGTGAAGCGCACTCGATTCAGGATTCGATTCAGGATT
>DDCS01000048.1:1274-6029 GCA_002335345.1 Flavobacteriaceae bacterium UBA2000
TCTATGCGCCCAAGGAAGTTTTTGAACTGCCTGTTCCTGCGGTAATAGCCCGTTTTATTTCTGAGGCATTTCCTTTTGCCCGTCAAAATTAGTTATATTAGATGACCTTAGTTAATTTTGTAAAAAAGTAAAGCGATGAGTGGAACCCTGAATAAAGTGATGTTGATTGGTCATACTGGAGATGCGATAAAAATGACCTATTTTGAAGGAGGGGGTTGTATTGGCCGATTTCCTTTAGCCACAAACGAGACCTATAACAATCGAACCACCGGTGAACGGGTCACCAACACTGAGTGGCATAATATTGTTGTGCGCAATAAAGGGGCGGAGGTTTGCGAAAAATATCTAAAAAAAGGGGACAAAGTCTATATTGAAGGTCGTCTAAAGACCCGAAAGTGGACCGATGACCAAGGAAATGATCGCTACAGCACTGAGATTCAATGTACGGACTTTACCTTTTTAACGCCAAAAAGTAGTGACAGTATGGGGTCAGACCAAATGGCTTCAGGGTCTGCCGCTGCTTATGGTAACGGAGCTAATGCTTCTAATAACCCCTACGGGTCTTCAAATCAGGGGGCGCCTCAGGCCGAGGAAGAAGATGATTTGCCCTTTTAAGTCTCGTTAAATTTTAATTTGTGGAACCAGAGCCCCCGAGTTTATTCATTTCATCACTCGCTTTTCCTGAGCTTTTAGGGTTTGGGGGGATCATGTTCCTTTTGTTATGCTCTGCCCTAATTTCAGGTGCGGAAATTGCATTTTTCTCCTTAACGACAGCAGATCTTAATCCTGAGGATGAGGCAGGCCGTTCGAAACAAATGAACACGGTGGCCCAACTTTTGGACACGCCTAAACGATTGCTGGCCACGATTTTGATTGCCAATAACTTAATCAATATCGCCATCGTTCTTGTTTTTGATACAGTAGTCGGCCCGTTTTTTTCAAGCATTGACCCAGACTGGCTCAGATTTTTGGTTGAGGTTGGACTGGTTACTTTTTTAATCCTACTCTTTGGGGAGATTCTCCCTAAGGTCTATGCCAGCCGGAACAAGCTGCGTTTTGCAACCTTTATGGCCATGCCCATTCAGATCTTGTTTGGGCTCTTCACGCCTCTGAGTCGTCCCATGCGCAATGCGACCGTTTATTTGGAAGGCAGATTTTCAAAACAAAAATTAAGCATTAGTGTTGACCAGCTGAGTCAAGCGCTTGAGCTGACCTCTGATGAAGAAACCTCAACAGATGAACAGAAGATTCTTCAAGGTATCGTAACTTTTGGAGCGACCGACACAAAAAACGTCATGCGTCCCCGCATGGATATATTTGCCCTCGATATCCAGGCCTCATATCAAGAAGTTTTGGCGGACATACTCAAACACGGTTACTCTCGTATTCCGGTATTTGAGGCGTCTATTGATCAGATAAAGGGAATTCTTTACGTCAAAGACCTTTTACCCTATTTTGACAAAAAGGACTTTAATTGGTCGGCACTGCTGCGCGCTCCGTACTTTGTGCCTGAGAATAAAAAATTAGATGATTTGCTCAACGAGTTCAAACAAATGAAAATGCATTTGGCCATTGTGGTAGATGAATACGGGGGAACCAGCGGCTTGATTACTTTGGAAGATATCATTGAAGAAATTGTCGGGGAAATAACTGATGAATTTGATGACGAAGATTTGGTTTTTTCAAAGCTAGATGATCGAAATTTTGTGTTTGAAGGCAAGACGCCATTAAAAGATTTTTATCGAGTCATTCAACTCGAAGACCCAAAAGAATTTGAAGAGGCTAAGGGCGAGGCAGAGTCTCTAGCTGGATTTATTCTCGAATTGACTAAAGGCTTTCCAAAAAAAGACGAAATCGTAATTTTTGGGCGGTATCACTTTGTGATAGAATCTTTTCAAGGCAAGCGCATTAACCAAATCAAGCTTACGATACAAGAGTGAAATGGTGGATAAAAATATTACCGCAAAAGTGAGCAATCAAGAATCAAGTGCCGAAATTTTCAAGAGGCTCATAAGTCCAAAGAGCTATTTAAAGATTTGGGCATATGCGCTTTTTGGAATAATTCTATTGAGTTGTCAAGACCAAGTCGTGGTTAAGCCCGCGGCCTTTTTGCGCTTGGATTTTCCTGAGCCAAAGTATGGTCATTACGCTTCGGACTGTCCCTTTGAATTTGATTTAAATGAGTTTGCCCGGCCTGAAGCAAAGGAGCGCTGCGCGTTAAATCTGGATTATCCATTTATGGGCGCCACAGTTTATTTGACCTATCAAGGGGTGAATGGAGATTTGACTCAACTTTTAAGCGATGCCCAAAAACTCACCTACGATCATACGATTAAGGCCACTGAAATATTAGAGCAGCCGCGGGTGGATCCTCAGCATGAGGTTTATGGTATGTATTATCAAATCGACGGTCCAGCAGCATCGCACGCTCAATTTTACCTTACGGACAGTACCCGTCATTTTTTAACTGGGGCCCTTTATTTTAATACCAAACCCAACTTCGATTCCTTGTATCCCGCCATCCATTATGTTCGGAAGGATATACGCCGGATCATGGAAACCCTAAGGTGGCAATAATACTTCTGGTATGGATAAAAAATGGCTTTATCTGATCGTTCTTTCTGTGATTTGGGGGACGTCCTTTATTCTGATTAAAAAGGGGTTAGTGGGGCTTACGCAAATTCAATTGGGTTCCTTGCGTACGGTACTTACGGCAATCATCTTGTTTTCCGTGGGGCTGCCTTCGCTTAAACAAATTAAAAAACTACAGTGGAAATGGATTGCCTTATCGGCTTTATTTGGCACTTTTTTCCCTGCTTTTTTATTCGCCTTTGCACAAAAACATATCGATAGTGCTGTGGCCTCGATACTCAATAGTTTAACGCCCCTTGCGACGGCCGTATTGGGGTACTTGGTCTTTAGTATTTATACCACCAGGCGTCAAATGATTGGGGTCTTTATTGGGTTGCTGGGATCCATCATGCTTATAATGGCAGGGGCGCACATTAATCCTGATCAAAATCATTGGTACGGGATATTGGTACTTGTTGCCTCAGTGGGTTATGCGTTAAATGTCAATATACTCAAGAAATACCTCAATGAATTATCGCCTTTGGCCATTGCCACAGGAAATTTTGTGGTGATTGTGATTCCCGCTTTGTTGATCCTGATTGGTACGGGGTATTTTGATGAAATTTGGACGGTGCCAGAAGTTCAAGTGTCTACAGGATATATTGCGATACTGGCTTTATTTGGGACCGCTTTGGCCAAAATACTCTTTAATAAGATGATCCAAATTTCGAGTCCTGTATTTGCGTCTTCAGTCACTTACACTATGCCTGTTGTGGCTGTTTTGTGGGGGATATTTGACGGTGAACGATTCGGATGGTATCAAGCCATTTCTGCCCTGATTGTCTTATTAGGCGTTTATTTGGCGAATCAAAGAAAAGGTTCAGGCAAAAAGGTTTAGCGTGGTCTCCATCTCAAATGAGCTGCTAAAACGTCTATTGCTTTAAGGTAAAAATACCTTTGTGGTATTAAATTTTACATTTATATTTGCACCCGCCTTAGCCTCAGCCATATTGTGTTGAGGACAAGGAATTAAAAAAGTATAAATTAATCGATACGCTATGTATGCAATTGTAGAGATAGCAGGGCAGCAATTTAAAGTTGCGAAAGACCAAAAGGTTTTTGTCCATCGTTTGCCAGAAGAAGAGGGCGCAAAAGTGTCATTTGACAACGTTCTTTTGATTGGTGAAGGTGACAAAGTAACTATTGGCGCCCCGGCTATAGACGGCGCACAAGTTGGTGCAAAAGTCTTAAAGCACCTTCAAGGTGACAAAGTTATTGTGTTTAAAAAGAAACGCAGAAAAGGATACCGCAAAAAGAATGGGCATCGTCAAGCGCTCACTGAAATCCTTATCGAAGGAATCGTGGCGAGTGGTGCGCAAAAAGCGGCTCCTAAAGCAAAAGCGGCTGCACCAAAAGTAGAAGCGGCCCCAAAAGCTCAGGCGCCAAAGGCAGCCAAAGCTGATGATGCAGTGGACTACGATTCAATGACCGTGGCTCAGCTAAAAGATCTTGCAAAGGATAAGGGTATTGCCGGAATTTCAGCAATGAAGAAGGCAGACCTTATTGAGGCAATCAAAAATGTATAACCTATAAAACCGAAAGAAAATGGCTCACAAAAAAGGAGTTGGTAGTTCTAAAAACGGTCGCGAATCAGAATCGAAACGCCTTGGGGTTAAGATTTTTGGTGGTCAGGCTGCAATTGCTGGAAATATCATCGTAAGACAACGCGGTACACAACATCACCCAGGGGAGAATGTATATCTTGGAAAAGACCATACATTACACGCTAGAGTGGACGGTACTGTAAAATTTGAAAAGAAAAAAGGCGGAAAATCTTTTGTTTCCATCGTCCCACAAGGCGAAGCCTAAAAATTATTTTCGATAGCTAAAAAAAGCCCCATCATTTGATGGGGCTTTTTTTGTTGTCTTGAACAAATCAAACTGAGGTTAGTATCGATAGTACTCGGGTTTGAATGGTCCTTCAGGGGTGACCCCGATGTATTTGGCTTGATCGCTGCGCAACTGGGTGAGCTCGACACCGATCTTCTCAAGGTGTAAGGCCGCGACTTTCTCATCCAAATGCTTCGGGAGCATATAAACTTTGTTTTCGTACTTATCTGTATGGTTCCAAAGCTCGATTTGTGCTAGAGTTTGGTTGGTAAATGAATTACTCATCACAAAACT